>NZ_JBFAOJ010000022.1:0-112408 GCF_040675205.1 Streptosporangium sp. NPDC049644
TCCCCCGTCCGATACATCCGCCCACCACAACCACCGAACGGACACGCCACGAACCGCTCCGCCGTCAACCCGGCCCGCCCCAGATACCCCCGCGCCAGCTGCGCCCCGGCCAGGTACAGCTCCCCCTCCACCCCGGCCGGAACCGGCCGCAGCCACGAATCCAGCACATGGAGGCGGGTGTTCCAGACGGGGTGACCGATCGGCACGGAGGTGGTCTCGGTGCCGGGACGGTGCTCCCAGAAGGTGACGTCGACCGCGGCCTCGGTCGGGCCGTAGAGGTTGTGCACCGGCACCCCCAGCCGGGCCGCCGCCTCGTCGGCGAGCGCGGGCGGCAGTGCCTCACCGCTGCAGATGAGAAATCGAAGAGCCGCCCCCGTTCCGGACGTCTCCGGCGAACCAGAAGGGGGAACCGCCTCCAGGAAGGCGGCCAGCATGGAGGGGACGAAGTGCAGGACCGTGATGCGTTCGGAGTCGATGAGCCCGGCGAGGTAGGACGGGTCCCGGTGCCCGTCCGGCCTGGCGACGACCAGGGCGGCGCCGGTCTGAAGCGGCCAGAAGAACTCCCAGACCGACACGTCGAATCCGGCCGGCGTCTTCTGCAGAACGCGGTCCGCCGGACCCAGCCGATATTCGGACTGGGCCCAGAGCAGGCGGTTGACGATCGCACCGTGGGTGACCACGACCCCCTTGGGCCGCCCCGTCGAACCGGAGGTGTAGATCACGTACGCCGGACTCTCCGGCACGAGCGGCAGGCCGAGATCGGAAGCCGGATACCCGGAGGCGTCGGCACGGCCCAGCCAGTCACCGTCGATCACCAGAACCGGCCGGGAGTCGTCCAGCATCGACGCGATCCGCGCCGCCGGAAGCCCCGGATCGACCGGCAGGTAGGCGGCGCCCGCCTTGATCACGGCGTACATGGCGACCAGCAGGTCCGGTGACCTGGGCAGCATCAGCGCCACCACTCGTTCGGCTCCCACCCCGTGCTCGGCCACCAGCAGACGGGCCAGCCGGTTGGCTCGCGCGTTGAACGCCGCGTAGCTCAGCTCGTCCCCCTCGAACACCAGCGCCGTCGCGTCCGGCGTCCGCGCGACCTGGGCCTCGAACAGCGCGGCCAGCGTGGTACGGGGCACGTCCGCGGCCGTGTCGTCCCAGTGGTCCGGCACGGGCTCGCCCGAGGAGAGCCCGTCGAGACGGCCGACGGCGGTGTCCGGCTCGGCGACCAGTTCGCCCAGCAGCCCCAGGAAGCGGTCGAGCAGAGCCGCGGCCCCCGCCTCGGTGAACACGTCGGGCCGGTACTGCAGCCGGAACCGGAGCACGTCCCCCGGCACGACCAGCAGCGTGATCGGATAGTGCGTCGCGTCGGCCACGTCCGCCGAGGTCAGGTCGAGGTCGCCGATCGCCGTACGGGAGTCGACGGGGTAGTTCTCCATCACCAGCAGCGCGTCGAACAGTGGGCCGCGCCGGATCTCGGCAAGGCCGACGTGGTGGTGCGGCAGCAGTTCCGCCTGCTCGTCGCGGAGCCTGCGCAGCAGGTCACCCACGGTTTCCGCAGGGTCGAGCCGGACCCGGACCGGCAGGGTGTTGATGAACAGGCCGACCATGCGCTCGACCCCGGGCAACTCGGGCGGGCGGCCGGAGACCGTACCGCCGAAGACGACGTCCCGGCGGCCGGTCAGCCGGCCGAGCAGCAGGCCGAAGGCGGCCTGCATGACGGTGCTGAGCGTGCTGGAGCGCGTGCGGGCGAGAGCGGTGAGCGCCCTGGTCCGGCCGTCGTCGAGCTCGGCGGTGACCCTGGCGGGCGCGACCGGCTCGGCCGGGGCGTGCGGGGCGACGAGGGTGGGCTCGTCGAAACCGTCCAGCGCGTGCTCCCAGGCCCGCCGCGTGGACTCGCCGTCCTGACCGGCCAGCCAGGCCAGGTAGTTCTCGTACGGCGGCGCGGGGGCGGGCTCCTCGCCCGAGTACAGCGCGAACAGCTCGGCTGCCAGCAGCGGTGTCGACCAGCCGTCCAGCAGGATGTGATGGTTGGTGAGGATCAGCCGGTGCCTGCCGGGTCCGAGCCGTACCAGCGCGAAACGGAGCAGCGGCGGCCGGGACAGGTCGAACCGCCGGGCCCGCTCCTCGGCGGCCACCGTCTCGGCGTCGATCCCCGCCACCTCCCGCCACGGCACCTCCACCCGCCGGTGCACCAGCTGCACCGGATCGCCACGCAGCTCGAAGGAGACACGGAGGTTGGGGTGTCCGCGGACCAGGCGTTCCGCGGCGGCCCTGAGCCGTGGCGCATCGAGGGGGCCGCTCAGGTCCAGGGTCAGCTGGGCGGTGTAGACGTCCACCTCCAGCAGGGAGTGGAAGAACAGGCCGTGCTGGAGCGGGGCGAGCGGCCAGACGTCCTGGAGGCCGGGGCCGAGCTCGTCGAGGTCGTCCTGGGTGAGGGGTACCGCGACGTCGGAGGGGGTGAGGCCGCCTCCGACATGCCGGGAGATACCGGTCAGAGCCTCCGACCAGGCGGTGGCCAGCTCGGCGATCCGGTTGTCGGCGTGGCGGGTGGGATCCCAGGTCCAGGTGACGCGGAGGACGTCGCCGAGGGCGATCGCGTCGATCTGAATGCCGTGCCTGAGCGGGGCGGCGGCGTCCTGGCCGCCGGACAGCCCGCCGGCCACGGGCTCCCAGTCCAGCCCGGAGGAGGTGATCCGGCCTAGATAGTTGAAACCGATCTCCGGCTGGGGCAGTGCGGCGAGTGCGGGTGCGGTGTCGGGGTTGAGGTGGCGCAGCAGGCCATAGCCCAGCGGGTCGGGAAGAGCGCGGAGCTGCTCCTTCACCCGCTTGACCGCCTGGCCCGCGGCCTGGCCGCCGTTCTTGAGATCGGCCCAGTCGACGGGGCCCGCGTCGATCCTGACGGGGTGCACGGCGGTGAACCAGCCCACGGTCGCGGACAGGTCCACGCCAGGGAGGATCTGCTGCCTGCCGTGCCCTTCCAGGTCGACGAGCACGGAACGCCGCCCGCTCCACCTCGCGACCGCCGCCGCGAGCCCGGCGAGCAGCACGTCGTCGGCGTTCCCGTGGAAGGCACCCGGCACGCTGCCCAGCAGCGGCCCCGCCACATCGGCGGGGAGCTCCACGACCGTCTCCCGCCGCTCCCCCCAGGTCCCCCGCTCGCGTACCGGCGCGGCGGGGGAGAGAGCCTCCCGGGATAGGGCCCGCGCCGGTGAGGTCGGCGGAGACGGCGTGAGGAGCGCGGTCCAGGCGGGGAGGTCGGCCACCCGGGCCGGGTTCACGGCCTCGGCCTGGAGCAGGCGCGCCCAGGTGCGGAAGGAGGTGGTGGGCTCGGGCAGGCGTACCTCGGTGCCCGCTCTCCCGGCGCTCCAGGCCGCGAGGAGGTCGGGCAGCAGGATCCGCCAGGACACCCCGTCGACGGCCAGGTGGTGGATGACCAGCAGAAGCCGTCCGGACCGCTCGCGGCCCGCGTCGAACCACACGACCCGCACCATCCGTCCGGTGACGGGATCGAGCTCACCCCGGACCCGCTCGGCGTACCCGGCCACCGTCTCGTCCGCCTCGTCCGGAACGTTCGAGACCTCCACCCGGCGCACGCAGTCCGCTGCCAGGACCGCTCCAGCCGGGGCGATCTCCAGCTCCCACGCCCCGGCACCCGTCGAAGGCGTGGACGTCCGGAGCCGCAGCGCGTCGTGGTGGTCCAGCACGATCTGGACGGCGGCCGTCAGCTCGTCGAGGCCGAGATCCGGGGGTACCCGGAGCACCACGCTCTGGCTGAATCCTTCGATCGGCCCTTCGCCCTCGGCGAGCCAGGCGACGATCGGGGTGAGGTCGACGGCTCCCGTGCCGTCACCCGCCGGGCCGTTCGGATCCGTGCCGTCCGCGGGCTCCGCCGCGGCGTGGGCGACGAGGGCGAGGGCCTCGGGGGTCTGGTGCTGGAAGACCTGCTTCGGGGTGAGCGCGAGCCCGGCCTCCCGTGCTCGGGAGACGAACCGGATGGCGAGGATGCTGTCGCCGCCCAGGTCGAAGAACCCGTCGTCGGCCCCGGCCCTGGGCAGGCCGAGGACCTCGGCGAACAGCCCGGCCAGCAGGCGTTCGCGGTCGGTCGCCGGCTCCCGGCCCGAGGTCTCCCCCGCTGGTTCCGGCAGGGCACGCCGGTCGAGCTTGCCGTTGGTGGTCAGCGGCATCTCGTCCAGCGTCACGATCGCGGCGGGCACCATGTATTCGGGCAGGGAGCGCCGCAGGTGCCCGCGCAGTTCCTCCGCGCCCGCGTCGCCGACCACGTACCCGACCAGCCGCAGGTCTCCTCCCGGCTCGGGCCCCCGGTCCCGGCGGGCCAGCACGGCCGCCTGCTCGACGCCGGGATGCGCGGCCAGTACCGCCTCGATCTCGCCCAGCTCGATCCGGAAACCCCGCACCTTCACCTGCTGGTCGGCGCGGTCGACGTAGTGGAGTTGCCCGTCGGCCCCCCAGCGGACCAGGTCGCCGGTGCGGTACATCCGCCCGCCGGGCACAAAGGGGTCGGCGACGAACCGCTCGGCGGTCAACCCCGGCCGGTCCAGGTATCCGCGTGCCAGGCTGGGCCCCGAGACGTACAGCTCCCCGGTGGATCCCGGCGGGACCGGGCGCAGTCCGGCGTCCAGCACGTGCAGGCGGGCGTCGTAGACCGGGCGGCCGATCGGGGTCTCGCCGGGGAGGGTCAGCGGGTCGCTGCAGGTGACGACGACCGTGGTCTCCGTCGGCCCGTAAACGTTGATCATCCGGCGCCCGGCGGACCAGCGGCGGACCAGCTCGGGGCGGCACGCCTCGCCGCCCACCAGCAGGGTCCGCAGCCCGGGGAGTGGTCTGACCGGGACCGTCGCCAGCGCTGCGGGGGTGATGAACGCGTGCGTGACGCGTGCCTCGGCGAGGAACCGGCCGAGCGGCTCACCGCCGTACACCCCGGCGGGCACCGGCACGAGCGCCGCACCCGCCGACAGGGCCATCAGCCATTCGAGCACCGCCCCGTCGAACCCGATCGAGGCGAACTGCAGGACCCGGCTGTCCTCGGTCACCGCGTATCTGTCGATCTCGGTGCGCGCGTACGCGGGCAGGCCCGCGTGGGTGACCACCACCCCCTTGGGGCGGCCGGTGGATCCGGAGGTGTAGACGACGTAGGCCGGGTGTTCCGGCAGCAGCCCGGTCACCGGGTCGGTGGCGGGCAGGCCGTCGCCGGTCCAGGTGTCCATCTGGACGACCTCGATGCCGGGCGGCGCGTGGAACCCGGCGTCGGCGCGGGTCACCACGGCCGAGGGGGCGGCGTCGGCGAGCATCGTCGCCAGGCGCTCCGGCGGATGGCCGGGATCGAGGGGGAGGTAGGCGGCGCCGGACTTGAGGATGCCGAGGAACGCGACGGTCATGTCGAGGGAGCGGGGCACCGACAGGCCCACATAGCGGTCGGGTCCGGCGCCGAGGGCGATGAGGTGGTGGGCCAGCCGGTTGGCCCGCGCGTTCAGCTCGGCATAGGTGATCTCGGTGTCCCCCGCGACGACGGCGACGGCACCGGGAGCGCGCCGCACCCGGTCCTCGAACAGGGAGACGGCCGTACCCGGCGGCACCTCGCGCGGTGCGGCGCCCCAGTCGGCCAGGAGCGTGTGCTCGGCCTCGTCGAGGAGTTCCACGGCGCCGACGCGAATGCCGGGGCCCGCCTGGGCGACGCGGGTGAGGAAGCGCAGGAAACGGCCGTGGTGGTCGGCCAGCAGGGCCTCGCCGTACAGGTCGGGGTGGCCGTCGAAGTCGATGCGGACCCCGCGCCCGTCGGAGCCGTCGTAGAGGTTGATCGACAGGTCCTCGACCGGCCCGGTGCAGAGCGGGTGCGCGACGGCGGGGTGACCGGCGAACTTCAGGTCGTAGTCGAACCGCATGATGTTGACCACCGGGCCGAACAGCCGGTCGCCCACCGTGCCGCGAAGTTCGCGGCGCAGGTCCTCGTACCGGTAGCGCTGGTGCACCAGCAGCCGTCCGACCTCCCGGGTGACCTGGGCGGACAGCTCGCCGAAGGTCGTCTGCGGGGAGACCGTCAGGCGGAGCGGGAGCACGTTGGAGAGCATCCCCGGCGTTCGCCGGGCGGCGGGCGTGGTCCTGGCGGTGACGGCCAGCCCGAGGACCACCTCGGGGGCTCCGGTGAGGCGCCCCACGAAGGCCGCGATCGCCGCGATCATGAACCCGGAGACGGCCGTGCCGTGGGAGAGCGCGGCCTCGGTGAGCGCGGCGGCGTCGTGCTCACCGAGCGTGGCGCTCCGCCGGTTGAACCGCGAGGTGGCGATGGTGCCGGGAGAGAGCGCGGGGACCGCGCTCAGATCGGCGAGTCTGCCGTGCCAGTGGCGGCGGTCGGCCTGGAAGTGGTCGGAGGCGCGGTAGGCGGCGTCCTCCTCCAGCAAGGTGGCCAGCGACTGGAAACCACCGGGGCCGGGATCGCGGCCGTCGACCAGTGCGGTGTAGACCTCGGCGAGACGCTGGGCGATCATCGGCCCGCTGTAGCCGTCCATGACCACGTGGTGGCAGCGCAGGTACCACAGGTGGCGGCCGGGCGCGATCCGGATCAGGGCGGTTGCCACGAGCGCGTCCTCGCGGAACGGCGAGCGCAGGTCCTCCCGCATCCACTCCAGAGCGGCCCGCTCCGCGCCGAGTCCCCCGTCGCCCGGCTCTCCCCCGGCGAGGTCGAGGAACGGGCACGGCACCTCGCGCTCCTCGACGATCTGACCGACCCGGCCCGCCTCCTCGGTCTCGCCGCCGATGATCCGTACGTGAACGGCGTCGACCTCCCCGGCCGCGAGTCGCACGGCCGTGGCGAAGACCTCCGGATCGACCGGGCCGCAGATCTCTATGTACTGGGCAATGTAGAGCGGTTCGCCAGGGATAATCCGCTGGGCGTCCCATATTCCACTCTGCGCTGCAGACAATGGCAGGAGGGAATTCTTGCTGAACACCGTCGCCACGCTTTCCATCTGGGCCGGAAAATGCCTGACGGGCGCTTATTAGCACCTCGAAGGGACAGAAACGCATTGTGTGCGCCGATCCATCCCCACGTTTATTACCGGCAAGTAAATCACAGGTGTGATCTGCCTCGCAATAACGCCTTTTATCATTTGCCGCTAAACTCGCCTCCTACTTTTTCGCTCTTTCTCAAGGCGACCTTGCCGGATCCGAGCACCACGCGGGGGCGCACGAGCCGCCGGGGCCTGAGCATGACCCGTGGTCTGACCGCCACCGGGAGCCGGTAGGGGCGCGGTCCGCGCCGCCACCAGCGGGTGCCCCTGGACAGGCGGCTCGGCCACCAGACGGCGTCGCCGACGTCCAGGGTGAGCGCGGTCACCAGTACGGAACGGACGATCATCGTGTCGAGCAGCACCCCCACGGCCACCGCGAAGGCGATCTGGACCGTCTGCGTCAGCGGAAGCACCACCAGCACCGCGAAGGTGCCGGCGAGCACGACCCCCGCCGAGGTGATCACACCGCCGGTCGCGCCCAGGCCGAGGATCGCGCTGTGCGCCGTGCTGTAGCGGTGCGCCTCCTCCCGGACCCGGTGCATGAGGAAGATGTTGTAGTCGACACCCAGCGCCACCAGCAGGACGAAGACCAGCAGGACGAACCCCTGGTCCACCCCGGCGAAACCGAAGAGGTGCGCGAACGCCAGCGAGCTGATTCCCAGCGTGGCCAGGAACGACAGCACCACGGTGGCCAGCAGCAGCATGGGCGCGATGAGCGAGCGCAGCAGCACCGCGAGCACCGCGAAGACCACGAGCAGCACCAGCGGGATGATCACCACCCGATCCCGCTGCGCGCCGCGCTCCAGGTCGGCGATGAGCGCCACGTTGCCACCCACGTTGACGTCCGGGGCGGCGACCGCCCGCAGCCGGTCGCGCAGGGCGAGCACCTCGTGCTGCTCGGCCTCCTCCCCGTCGCCCCCGCGTACCGTCACGTTGAGCAGGATGTCGCCGTTGCCCGCGGCGCCCAGCGAGATCGCGGTGACCTCCGGTCGCTGCGCGGTGTCCACGATCACGTCCCTGACGTACTGCTCGGTGGTGACCACCTGGACCGGGTCGGCCTCGCCCGAGGGGAAGTGCCGCTCGGCGGCCTCCTGCCCGACCACCGAGTCCGGCCTGGAGAGGAAGACGTCGGCGTTGCCCAGCCCGCCCGCCCGGTAGGAGGCCAGCCCGGACGCGCACAGGCAGAGCCCGAGGACCGTGACGACCCACACCAGACGGGGGTTCGCATGGATCCTCCTGCCCAGGGCGCCCCATCTGCCGTGGTCGGCGGGGTGTTCCTCGGCGTCCGGGTCGTGGTGCGGGACGAGCGGCCAGAAGACCCAGCGCCCGAAGACGACCATGACCGCGGGCAGCAGGGTCATCATGGCGAGCATCGCGCTGGTCACCCCGACCGCGGAGACCGGCCCGAGGCCCCTGGTGGAGTTGAGCTCGGCCACCACCAGGCAGAGCAGCGCGGCGACCACCGTCGCCGCGCTCGCCACCACCGCCGGCCCGGCCCTGCGCAGCGCGACCGCCATCGCCTCGTGCCGGTCGGCGTGCCTGCGCAACTCCTCGCGGTAGCGGGCGATGACCAGCAGCGCGTAGTCGGTGCCCGCGCCGATCACCAGGACCATGAGCAGCGAGACCGCCACGCTGCTGACCGTGATCGCGCCTGCGGCGGCGAGCAGGTAGTTCACCCCCATCGCGACGGCCAGCCCGACCAGCACCGTTCCCAGTGGGAAGAGCCAGAGGACCACGCTGCGGTAGGTGATCAGGAGCACCACCACGGCCACGCCCATCGCGGCCAGCAGCAGGTCGCTGTCCACCGTCGAGAACACGGCCAGCGCGTCGGCCTGGAATCCGACCATGCCGGTGATGTACGCGGCCAGTCCCGCGGGGCGGCCCTCGTCCACCACCCGGCGGATCCGGTCGACGATCTCGGCGGTCTCCCTGCCGCCCTGGTCCCTGACGATCACCACGACCTGGACCGCCTCGCCGTCCCCGGACCGCTGCGTGGCGATCAACTTGATCGTCTTGGTCAGCCTGGGCGCCCGGAACTTCTGCTCGACCCTCCGCAGTTGCTCGGGCAGCCGTCCTCGGGCGTCCCGGTACGGCGCGAGTTCCCTGTCGAACTCCGCACGCCCGAAGGTCCTGCCGCCGGTGGGGGTGGGCATCTCGGCCACCACCCCGGGGACCCCGGCCAGTGCCTTGACGTCCCTGGCGATCTCGGCGTCGTCGGCCTCGCCGAGACCGCCCGGCCGCTCGTAGACGATCGTCGCCGGGGAGAGGTTCTCCCCCTGCATGCCGAGGATGCGCCTGACCGCCTGCGCGGAGTCCGCGCTGGCGGGGAGGTACCCGGCGACGTCGTCCTGCTGCACCGACTCCAGCCGCCCGGCGAGGGAGGCGGCCACGACGACGACGCCCAGCCAGACGAGCAGCACCACCCACTTCGTGCGCCGCCCGCACAGCAGCCCGGCCAGCGACGCCCCGTTCATCGGCCCGTGCTCAGCCGTCCCAGCAGGTGGTCGGCCATGGCCGCGACCGTCGGGTGTTCCCAGGCCATGGTCGGCTCGATCTCCAGCCCGTACTCGGCCTCGATGTCCCCGCAGAGGCTGAGCGAGTAGACGGAGTCCATGCCGTACTGGGCGACCGGCACCAGCGGGTCGATCTCCTCCGGCGGGCGCATGACGTAGGAGGCCACCCGCGCCCTCAGCCAGCCGCGGATGATGTCCAGGTCTGCGGCGATCCCAGCGTCGGCGGACATGCTCACACTCCTTCTGATCGGACGCGCGCGGCGACGGCCGCCGTGAGCTCGGCGTGGACAACGGGCAGCGATCCGTTCAGCAGCAGGTCACGGGTGCGCGAGCGCTGGATCTTGCCGCTGGTGGTCTTGCCCACTCCGCCGCGCCTGACCAGCACGACGCTCATCGACGGCAGCCCGAAGGACCTGGCGAGCTCACCCTGCACACCACGGGCCAGCTCTTCCGCGGGGGCGTCGAGGCCCCGTTCGCGAATCTCCTGGACGAGCACCACGTGCTCACCCCCGGCACGTACGCCGAAGGCCGCCCCGGCCCCCAGCGACGGGTGCGCCTGCCGGGCTGCCTCCTCCAGGTCCTGGGGATAGAGGTTGCGCCCGTTGACGATGACGACGTCCTTGATGCGGCCGGTGACGTACAGCTCGCCGTCCAGCAGGAAGCCCAGGTCCCCGGTCCGCAGGAACGGCCCCTCGCCCGCGGCGGTGCGCCCGCGGAAGGCGTCGCGGGTCGCCTCCTCGCGCTGCCAGTACCCCCGCGCGACGCTCTCCCCCCGTACCCAGAGCTCTCCGACCCGCCCGTGCGGCAGTTCGGTTCCGGTGCCGGGATCGACGACGTGCACGGACATGCTGATCGGCCGCCCGCAGCCGACCAGTTCCACGCCTTCTCCCGGGTTGTCCATCGGAACCGCCTCGTGCCGCTCCAGCGCCGCGACGTCGAACCCGCGGACCGTCGGCCCGTGCCCCAGCGGGGTGGCGGTGATCACCAGGGTCGCCTCGGCCATACCGTACGCCGGGGCCCACGCCTTCTCACTGAAGCCCGCGGCTCCGAAGCGGCGCACCATCGCGCGCAGCGTGCCGGTACGCACCGGCTCGGCCCCGTTGAGCGCGAAGCGCAGGCTGGACAGGTCGAGCCCGGCAACCTGGGCGTCGGTGACCCGGGCCGCGCACCACTCGTAGGCGAAGTTCGGCGCGACGGTGTATCCGGCCCGGTATCGGCTGATCATCTCCAGCCAGAGCGCGGGGCGCATGACGAAGGCGATCGGCGAGGCGAAGTAGAGGTCGCCGCCCGCGTAGATCGGCTGGAGCAGCATGCCGACCAGGCCCATGTCGTGGTAGTGCGGCAGCCAGCCCACCCCGACGCCCACCTTGGGCGAGCCGATCGCCCGCCAGATCTCCCCCTCGTTGTGGAGCAGGTTGGCGTGGGTGATCATGACGCCTCTGGGCTCGCTGGTGGAACCGGAGGTGTACTGCATGTAGGCGAGGGTGTCGGGCCCCATCCGGGGCATCGTCCAGTCCCCGGGGTCGGGAAGGTCGAGAGCGTCGGTGGCCACGCACTCGACGGTGCCGTCCAGGCCGACATCGCGCAGCCAGGCGTCGAGCATGTCCAGATTGGCCGAGTCGGTGAGCACCAGCCGCACGTCGGCGTCCTTGATGATCCCCTCGGCGCGTTCCAGCGCACGGGGATCGGTCTGCGGCAGCGGCGAGGGCACCGCGACCACCCGGGAGTACAGGCACCCCAGGAACGCCGCCAGGAACTCCAGACCGGCCGGGTGGAGCAGCAGCACCGTCTGGTCCGTCATCCGCCGCCCCGTCAGATGGGCGCCGATCGACCTGGCCCGTGCGTCGAGCTCGGCGAAGGTCAGACGGTCCTGCTCGACGAGCTCGCCCCTGCGGTCCTCCACGAAGGTGTAGGACCGTTCGTGCCCGTGCCGGTCCACCTGCGCGCGCACCCACTGCACAAAGGACATCTGGTCATCTCCCATGATGGCAAGAGACCCCAACATAGGAGGAAAGATCAGCCGGTCCCAGGCCTGGGCCGCACAAGCTCTCACCCGGTTTTACGCCGAAAGTTAGTACTTTCCCCCTCCCCGTTTCCGCCCCACGAGCCCGTGTACAGAGGCACGCGCGGGGGCATGGACGGAGCTGAATCTTGCCGAGTTAGGCGTACCTTGCTTAATATATGAGCAGATGTTCAGGTGTTGACAGAATGGATCTTACGATGGGTCACGGGCATGGCCACGGGCACCGCGCCGACGCCGACCGCCGCTACCTCGCGGCGGCGCTCGCCCTGCTGCTCGCCTTCATGGCGGCCGAGGTCGTCATCGGCATCGCCGCCAACTCCATCGCGCTGATCTCCGACGCCGGGCACATGCTCACCGACGCCGGCGCCATCGCGCTCGCGCTGGTGGCGATGAGGATGGCGGCCCGCCCGGCCCGCGGCGCCTACACCTTCGGCTGGAAGCGGGCCGAGATCCTCTCCGCAGCCGTCAACGGGCTGACGTTCGTGGCGCTCGTCGCCTACTTCGTCTACGAGAGCGTGCGGCGGCTCATCGAACCGCCCGAGGTCGCCGGAGCCCTGGTTTTCGGCACCGCCCTGGCCGGGATCGCGGTCAACGCCGTCGCCGCGTGGCTCATCGCCAGGGCCGACCGGAGCAGCCTCAACGTGGAGGGCGCGTTCCAGCACATCCTCAACGACCTGTACGCGTTCGTGGCCACCGCGATCGCCGGCGCGGTCGTCTGGCTCACCGGCTGGGGCCGGGCCGACGCGATCGCCGCCCTGGTCGTCGCGGCCCTGATGGCCAAGGCGGCCTACGGCCTGCTGCGCGACGCCGGACGCATCCTGTTCGAGGCCGCGCCCGACGGGGTGAACCCGACCGAGGTGAGCGCCGCGATCATCGCCCACGCGAGCGTGACGGGTGTCGAGGACCTGCACGTGTGGACGGTGACCAGCGGCTTCCCCGCACTCTCCGCGCACGTGACCGTCATGCCCGGCGGCGACTGCCACCGGGTCCGCCGCGAGCTGGCCGAGCTGCTGCACCAGCGCTTCCACATCGACCACACCACACTGCAGGTCGACCACGTCCCCGGCACGGCATGCCACATGATCACCGGCTGAGGCAGGCCTCGAAGACCGCGGTGAGCCGGGCGATCACCGCCTCACGGTCGGGGACGTCGCTCGGCTCGGGGCCGTAGAGCTGGCGCATCGTACCGTTCCCGGTGATGAGCGCGGTGGCGATCCTCGCCCGGAAGGCCGCGTCGGGACCGGAGAGCCTTGCCGACAGGGGCTCCAGGATCGCCGAGCTGACCCGGTCCCGGATGAGATCGTGGATCTCCGGGCAGTTGGACGACCGGATGAGCGCGGCCATCACCGGACTCGTCTGGTCTGAGCGGAGCCGCTCGGCGATGTACTCGGCCAGGCGCCGGGGGAGCTCCTCCTCGGGGAAGTCCAGGACGCCGGGGAAGCGTCCCTGCATCGCGAGCACCTCGGCGAACAGCTCTCGCTTGCTGCCGAAGTAACGGTTGATCAGCGCTATGTTGGCATCCGCCTCGGCGGCGATCAGCCGCATCGTCACCTGGTCGTAGCCAAGGTCGGCGAACAGCCGGCGGGCGGCGTCGAGGATGCGCCGCCTGGTGCCCTCCCTGTCGCGCTGCCGTGTCTCATCCACCTACGCGATCCTTCCAGATTTGACGAGTAAACAAGCGTCTACTAACTTAATGTGTACTCTACATGCATTGGGGGACGGTTCATGCCGACCGAACAACAGATCCGGGCCGAGGCCGCACCGGGTTTCACCCACAAACAGGTGCTGGAGATCCTGGCCGGACTGATGCTCGCCATGCTGACGTCGATGATCTCGACGTCCGTGGTGGGAACCGCGTTGCCGACGATCGTCGGCACGCTCGGCGGCCAGGACCAGCTCGCATGGGTGGCCAGCGCGACCCTGCTGACCATGACCGCCTCCACTCCGATCTGGGGCAAGGTCTCCGACCTCTACGGCCGCAAGCTCATGTTCCAGGTCGCCCTGGTCGTCTTCGCGGTGTCCTCCGTAGCAGCCGGGTTCTCCCAGGACATGGGCCAGCTCATCGCCGCCAGAGCGGTGCAGGGCATCGGTGCCGGCGGGCTCGCCGCGCTCCCGCAGATCATCCTCGGCGACGTGGTGGAGCCCCGCGAGCGCGGCCGCTACTCCGGCTACATCGGCGCGGTCTTCGGCGTCTCGACGGTGGCCGGCCCGCTGCTCGGCGGGTTCATCGTGGACAACATGTCCTGGCGCTGGACGTTCTGGATCTGCGTGCCGCTGGCCGTGGTCGCGTTCGTCGTCATCCAGAAGGTGCTGAAGCTGCCCTTCACCCGCCGCGACACCAAGGTCGACTGGTGGGGCGCGACCTTCATCACCGGCGGCACCACCGCGCTGATGCTGCTGCTCTCCCTCGGCGGCAAGGAGTTCGGCTGGAACTCCGGGTGGACCTACGGCCTGGGCGCGCTCAGCCTGGTGATGTTCGGCCTGGCCGTCGTCGCCGAGCGTAGGGCGGCCGACCCGATCCTGCCCCCGCACCTGTTCCGCAACCGCACCTTCGTACTCACCTCCGTCGCCTCCCTGCTGGTCGGCGCGGCGATGTTCGGCGCGCTGATGTTCCTGCCCCAGTACCTGCAGATCGTCAAGGGCATGAGCCCCACCGGCTCCGGCCTGATGACCCTTCCCCTGGTGCTCGCCCTGCTCGTCTCCTCGATCGCGGTCGGCAGGTTCGTCAGCAGGACCGGCCGGTGGAAGATCTTCCCCGTGGTGGGCATGCTGCTGGTCGGACTCGGCCTGTTCCTCCTGTCGCGCCTGCACGTCGACAGCTCGCTGCTGCTCGTCGGCGTCGACAACGCGGTGCTCGGCGTCGGGCTCGGCGCCACCATGCAGATCCTGATCCTGGCCGCACAGAACGCGGTGTCCAGGGCGGACCTCGCCTCGACGACCTCCGGCGTGTCGTTCTTCCGCTCCCTGGGCAGCGCGGTGGGTGTCGCCGCCTTCGGCGCGATCCTGGCCAACCGCCTCACCGCGGAGCTGATCTCCCTGGCGAAGGCCGCGAAGCTGCCGCTGAACGGTGGCGCGACCCCCAACCTCGGCTCCCCCGAGGTCATCCACCAGCTCCCCGCACCGGTCCTGGAGATCATCCTGGAGGCCTTCACCCGGGCGATGAGCGCGGTCTTCCTGGTCGGCGTCCCGATCGCCGTCCTCGCCGCGGTGACCGCCCTGATGATCAAGGAGATCCCGCTGCGCTCGGCCCGGTCCGCCGCCCCGGCCACCGCCGCCGATCCGGCCGCCCCGCCGGTCACCGTCGGCGGGTAGCGAACCTCCCCGCACACCGCCCGGGGCCGGCCCACTCTCCGCCGGCCCCGGGCTCCGGTGCGCGGGAGGGCAGGATGCGATCCCGCCGCCGCCCGGGAGTGACGGCGGTCAGAGCGTCCACTTCTGGTTGGCCCAGCCGTTGCAGTTCCACAGCTGCACCTTGGTGCCGTTCGAGCCGATGGTGCCCAGGTCCGCGTCCAGGCAGCGCCCGTTGTACATGCTGTAGATCGTGTGGCTCGTCGCGTCGTAGATCCACTTCTGGTTGGCCCAGCCGTTGCAGTCCCAGAGCTGCACCTTGGTGCCGTTCGCGTTGACGGTCCCCAGGTCCGCGTCCAGACAGCGGCCGTTCTCCCTGCTGTGGATCGTGTGGCTGGACACGTCATAGCTCCACGACTGGTTGTCCCAGCCGTTGCATCCCCATAGCTGCACCTTGGTGCCGTTCGGGCCGATGGTGCCCAGATCGGCGTCCAGGCAGCGCCAGTTCTGGTGGCTGCGGATGGGCCCCCAGGCGGCGGACACCGAACTCGAGGCGGTCACCGCGCCGGGGACGAACCCCGCACAACCGAGCGCGACCGCCGCCGCCGACGCCAGCACCCTGAATCTCCGTCGCATCGTCGATGCTCTCCTTCCTGCCGGTCACGGGAATGGAGAGCGACGTGCACCATCGGAAGACCCCCGCCCCCGATGACCACTCTCCGCAGCAGAACGTACACGCAGGGAGATCGGTTTCAGGGCGGCGACACGGCGGTCGGCGTTTCGCGGGACGCGGCCACCCGGTGGCCTCCCCCCGGGGGAGGCCACCGGGGAACTCACCCGGAGGCCGTCGCGCGCTCGGCCGCGGTGATCGCGTTGCGGAACAGCATCGCGACGGTGGTGGGCCCGACCCCGCCGACCCTGGGGGTGATGGCCCCGGCCACCTGGGCGCAGGACTCGTCGACGTCGGGCAGCAGGCGCCTGCCCTCGTAGCGCACGCCGCCGCCGATGACCACGGCACCGGGCTTGACGTGCTCGGGCTGGATGATGCCCGGCACACCCGCGGCGGCGACGAGGACGTCGGCGCGGCGCGTGTAGCGGGGCCAGTCGCTCACCCCGGTGTGCACGACGGTGACGGCGGCGTTCGCCGTCGGGCGCTTCTGCGCGAGAAGGATCGACAGGGGCCGCCCGAGCGTGGCCCCGCGCCCGAGGATGACCACCTCCCGACCGGCGACCGGGATGTCGTAGTAGGCCAGCAGCGCCTCGATCCCCGCGGGCGTGCACGGCAGCGGGCCGGGGAGCTCCAGCGCCAGCCGCCCGATGTTGAGCGGGTGCATGCCGTCGACGTCCTTGTCGGGATCCATGACCTGCAGGGCCCGGTCGTAGTCGAGGTGTTTGGGGACGGGATGCTGCACGAGCAGCCCGTGCACCGCCGGGTCGTCGTTGAACGCGGTGATGACCGCGTGCAGGTCCGCCTGGGTGGCGCTCGCGGGCAGGTGCTCGTGCGGCGAGGCGAAACCGAGCTCGGCGGCCTGCCGCTGCTTGATCCGGATGTATCCGGCGCTGGCGTCGTCGTCTCCGACGAGGACCGTCGCCAGGCTCGGGGTGACGCCCCCGCGGGTCAGCGCGGCCGCCCGCGCGGCCACGTCGTCGAGGATGCTCTGCGCGACCGGGCCGCCGGGAAGCAGCCGGGCGGACGGCGCGCTCCCGGACTCCGAGCCGTCTGAGCCGTTTCGAACGGGCTGGGACATACGTGTCCTCTCGGCGTGGGCGCCCAGGCGGTCGACTCCCACGACGAGCTCCCCGATGGTTGATGCCATCCCCTTGCCGCCAGTCGCGTCATCCCCCAGGATGCCCGATCGGCACCCTGAAGGTCGAACCGCCCCCACCCGTCAGGAGGGGGTGCCGAGCCGGGCCAGGCGGCTCACCGCCTCGTCGATGACCTCGTCCCGCTTGCAGAAGGCGAAGCGGACGAAGTGGCTGCCACGCTCGGGGCGGGCGTAGAAGACCTGGGTGGGGACGGCGACCACGCCCGCCAGTGACGGCAGCTCCCGGGCCAGGGCGAGGCCGTCGGTGAAGCCGAGCGGGCGGATGTCGGTCTGCACGAAGTAGGTGCCCGCGGGGCGGTAGACCTCGAAGCCCGCCGCGGCCAGCCCCGCCGCCAGCCGGTCGCGCTTGGACTCCAGGTCGGCCCGGAGCCGGGAGACCCAGTCCAGCTCGTGGCGGAGGCCGTGGGCGACGGCGAGCTGCCAGGGCGCGGCGGCGGTGAAGGTGAGGAACTGCTTGACGGTCTGCACGGCCCTGACCAGCTCGGCCGGCCCGCAGATCCAGCCGGTCTTCCAGCCGGTGACCGAGAAGGTCTTGCCCGCCGAGGAGATCATCACGGTCCGCTCGCGCATGCCCGGCAGGGTGGCCAGCGGGACGTGCTCGACGCCGTCGAAGGTCAGGTGCTCGTAGACCTCGTCGGTGACGGCGACCAGATCGCGCTCCTGGCAGAGCAGGGCGATCTCCTCCAGCTCGGCCCGGGTGAGGACCGTGCCGGTGGGATTGTGCGGAGAGTTGACCAGGATGACGCGGGTGCGCGGTCCGGCCGCGGCGCGCAGCTCGGCGGGGTCGAAGGTGAAGCGGCCCCCGACGGGGCGCAGGGTGACCGGGCGGAGCACCGCTCCGGCGAGGGCGACGGAGGCCGCGTAGGAGTCGTAGTACGGTTCGAACGCGATCACCTCGTCCCCCGGCTCGCAGAGCGCCAGGATCGCCGCCGCGACGGCCTCGGTGGCGCCGACGGTGACGAGGATCTCGCCGTCGGGATCATAGGAGAGGCCGTAGTGATCCTTGCGGTGCTCGCAGACGGCCTGGCGCAGCTCGGGCACACCCGGCCCCGGCGGGTACTGGTTGGCGCCCTCGCGGATCGCCGACACCGCACGCTCCAGCATCGCCGCGGGCCCGTCGGTGTCGGGAAAGCCCTGCCCCAGATTGATCGAACCCGTCCGCAGGGCCAGCGCCGACATCTCGGCGAAGATGGTCGTGCCGAACTCGCGCATCCGTGTCACCAGAGGATCGTCCACGCGCCCCAGCGTAATCGGCGCCCCGGATCACTCGTCCACGACCGATCGCGTCGCCCCGCATGCCGCCGAGGTCGCCGGTGCGCGAGACCACACCGGCCACCCGTCCGCGCCGCAGCTGTTACGGTCTTTCGTGGCGCGAGGAGGGGGCTTGGCGGTGCTGGTCGTCCATGGGGCCTGGGTCGGTGACAGGCTGGCGCTGTGGGGGGAGGACCCGGGTGCTTCCGCGGGGATCGCCTCCCGGGCGAGGGCCAAGGCCCGTCCGCATCCGTTCGCGGCCCCGGCGGCGGGCATGGCGGACGGGGTGTCGCTCTGGGGAGAGACCCCGGCGGCGTCCGTGGGCGAGGCCGTCGCCGACGAGCTCGTCCTGCTGCTGCCCGGCTCCGCACGGAGCCCGCTGCCCTCCGCCGAGTCCGGGATCGAGATCGGCGCGCGGCAGCCGAGGATCGGCTCCTGGCGGGTGCCCGCCCTGCTGATCGAGCCCGGCGCGGCACTGAGCCTGCTCGACGCCGTGGACGAGATGACCCGTCTCCCGGCGGGAGCGTACGAACCCGACGAGCTCCCCGACGGAGCGGACCGGGCGCCGATCCCGGGCGCGTCCCTGCGCTACCTCGCCGTCGTCGCGGCGTACGCCCGCGACCTGATCCGCCGGGGCCGGGTGCTGCCACAGCTCGTCGCCGAGGACGCGGGCCACGCGGCCCGGTGGCGTCCCGTGCTGACCGGCCCCTACGCGACCCGCTTCCGTGAGCTGGCCGCCGCGATGCCGCCCGTCTGCCGGGCCGTCGCCGAGGAGCGCCCCTCGGCCCACGTGCTGATCGAGGCCGTGGCCTGCCTGGCCGACGCCGCGGTGCGGCGGGCGATCCCCGACCGCCTGCTCGGCGGGCACCGGCCGGGACCGCGCGCTCCTCTCCCGGACCGCTGGATGGTCGCCCTCACCGGTGCGGACGCCGCGCTTCCCGGGCTGACCCGGGCCTCGGCGGAGAAGCTGGCCGAGCCGCTCCGGGAGTGGTTCGACTCCGCGCACCGGCTCGACGGGCCGGTCAGGGTGTGCTTCCGGCTGACCGAGCCCGAGGGCGGTCCCGAGCCCGAGCCCGCCCGCGACCTCGTCGCGGAGTACGGCGGCCGTCCGGCGCCGCCGCCGGACGGCTCCCGCTGGCGGCTGGAGTTCGCCCTCCAGTCGTCGGACGACCCGAGCCTCTACCTCCCCGCACCGCTCATCTGGGCCGGCGAGACCGCCCCCGGCCTGCCGGGACGCCCCGACGAGGCGCTGCTCGCCGGGCTCGGCCGGGCGGCACGTCTTTACCCCAGGGTGGGAGACGCGCTGCGCGGCCGCCGCCCCGCCGAGCTGGTCCTCGACACGGCGGGCGCGTTCGCCTTCCTCCGCCAGGCCGCCCCGCTCCTGCAGGCCGCCGGGTTCGGCGTGCAACTGCCCGCCTGGGCCGGCACCACGAGGCTCGGCCTCAAGCTCACCGCCCGCTCGCAGCCGACCGGTCCCGGCGCGGCGGCCGACCGGGATTTCGGGCTGCGGCAGCTGGTGGACTTCCGGATGGACCTGGCGATCGGCGACGAGACGATCAGCGAGGAGGAACTGGCCGAGCTGGCCAGGCTCAAGGTGCCGCTGGTCCGGGTGCGGGGCCGCTGGGTCGAGCTGGACGACCGGCAGCTCACCGCCGCGCTCAGAGCCGTCGAGCGGCGCCGGTCGGGTGAGATGACCGTCGGCGAGGTGATCCAGGAGGTCATCCACGGCGGCGACGACGAGTTGCCGGTCGTCACGGTGGACGCCGACGGCCTCCTCGGCGACCTGCTGTCCGGCGAGGCCGACCGCCGCCTCGTGCCGATCACGACTCCGGCCGACTTCCAGGGTGTGCTCAGGCCGTACCAGGAGCGCGGGCTGTCCTGGCTCAGCTTCATGTCCGAGATCGGGCTCGGCGGCATCCTCGCCGACGACATGGGCCTGGGAAAGACCGCGCAGACCCTCTCCCTGCTGCTCAACGAGCGCGCGACGGGTGTGCGGCCGGGGCCGACCCTGCTGGTCTGCCCGATGTCGCTGCTCAGCAACTGGCAGAAGGAGGCCGCCAGGTTCGCCCCCTCGCTGGAGGTCTACCTGCACCACGGCACCGCCCGGCTGCGCGGGGCGGAACTCGCCCTGCGGCTGGAGCGGGCGGACCTGGTCCTCACCACGTACGGCACCGCCCTGCGGGACCGTGAGACGCTGGCCGGCCTCTCCTGGGCCAGGGTCGTCTGCGACGAGGCGCAGGCCATCAAGAACAGCGCCGCCAGGCAGGCACAGGCCGTACGGGCGCTGCCGGCCAGGAGCAGGTTCGCGCTGACCGGCACGCCGGTCGAGAACCACCTGGCCGAGCTCTGGTCCCTGATGGAGTTCTGCAACCCCGGCCTGCTCGGTTCGGCCAGGGCGTTCCGGGAGCGCTACCAGGAGCCGATCGAGCGGAACGGCGACGCCACCGCGACCGCCGCGCTCCGGCGTGCCACCGGGCCGTTCGTACTCCGGCGCCTCAAGACCGACAAGACCATCATCTCCGACCTGCCGGACAAGATGGAGATGAAGGTCTGGTGCACCCTGACCCCCGAACAGGCCACCCTCTACCAGGCGGTGGTCACCGACATGATGGACAGGATCGCCGGCAGCGAGGGCATCGAGCGGCGCGGCAACGTGCTCGCGACCATGCTGAAGCTCAAGCAGGTCTGCAACCACCCGGCGCACCTGCTCAAGGACAACTCGCGGCTGTCCGGCCGGTCGGGGAAGCTGGCCCGGCTGGAGGAACTGGCGGAGGAGATCGTCGGCGAGGGTGACAAGGCTCTGGTCTTCACCCAGTACGCCGAGTTCGGCACGCTGCTCCAGCCGTACCTCTCGGCGCATCTGGACCGTCCGGTGCTCTGGCTGCACGGCGGGCTGCCGAAGAGACAGCGGGACGCGCTGGTGGAGCGGTTCCAGGACGACGACGAGCCGATGCTCTTCCTGCTCTCGCTCAAGGCGGCGGGCACCGGGCTCAACCTGACCGCGGCCAACCATGTCATCCATGTGGACCGGTGGTGGAATCCCGCCGTGGAGAACCAGGCGACCGACCGGGCGTTCCGAATCGGCCAGACCAGGAACGTGCAGGTCAGGAAGTTCATCTGCGTCGGCACCCTGGAGGAGAGGATCGACGAGATGATCGAGCGCAAGCAGGCGCTCGCCGAGAGCGTCGTCGGCACCGGCGAGGACTGGATCACCGGCCTGTCCACCGACCGGCTGCACGAGCTGTTCCGCCTCGGGCCGGAGGCCGTCTCATGAGTGAGCGAACCAGCGGACATGGCCTTGAGCGGCGAACCGACGGAGGCCGCCGCACAGGCGAGCGGATCGACGGATACGACCTTCCCCGGCGGCGAACCCACGGGCATTTTCCGATACGGGTCCACCAGGAGGCGTCATGAGCAGGAGCGGCTGGTTCGAGCCGTCCGTGCCGATCCGGGTCGAGGGCGGCATCCGGGTCCGCAGCAAGCGGGGCTCGATCGGCGAGCGGTGGTGGTCGCGCCGGTTCATCGACGTCCTCGAAGGCGTCTGCGACCCGGGCAGGCTCGGCCGGGGCCGCTCGTACGCCCGCTCCGGCCAGGTCCTCGACACGGAACTCGGGCCGGGGCTGGTCACGGCCCGGGTCCAGGGGTCTCGGCGCACCCCGTACCTGGTCGAGATCCGGATCACCTCCTACCGGGCGGACCAGTGGCGTGAGCTCACCGACGCGCTGGCCGCCCAGGCCCTCTACCGGGCCAAGCTGCTCGCCGGTGAGACGCCGCCGGAGATCGAGGACGTCTTCCGCGCCTGCCGCCTGCCGCTCTTCCCCGGCGCCGACGGCCTGGACATGACCTGCTCGTGTCCCGACCGGGGCTTCCCCTGCAAACATCTGTCCGCCGTGCTGTACGTGCTGGCCGAGAGGTTCGACGACGACCCGTTCCTGGTGCTGGCCTGGCGGGGCATCGCCAGGGACGCCCTGCTCGACGCCCTCCGCGAGGCGGGCGGCACCGCGACCGGCTCCGGCGAGCGCGGACCCGGGCTGTTCGACGTGGACGACGCGCCGTTCGCCGACCGGCTGGCCTCCTTCTACGAGCCGAGCGTCTCCGCGGCCCGGCTCCGCGACCGTACCGGTCTCCCCGCTCCTCCGCCCGACCTGCTGCTGCGCACCCTCGACCCGCCACAGGTCAAGGCCCGGCACATCCCGATCCTGGACCTCCTCCGCCCCGCCTACCGGACCTTCGCCGACGGCGACGACAGCTGACCCGGCGCCGGTCACCGGTCGCCCCACCGCTGACGGGCGGGAGAATTCTGCGGCACTTTCCCGAGGCGGGACGGAGGCCGGGCGCGCCCGGCCGGTGGGGCGTCGCCGATCGGCGACGGTGGTGAACCCGCCTCAACCGGTTACCGCGAAGCTCCGCAGCACCTCGGCGATCTCGTCGACCTCGGTGAGCTTGCCGGACGCGACGGCGATGACGAAGTCGTAGGCCTCGTCCTCGTCGGCGGGTTCGATCATGACGCCGTTCTTGGCACAGAAGACATACATCGTGAGCCAAGCCGCCCGCTTGTTTCCATCGACGAATGGATGGCTGGAAATGACCGAATGCAACAACGCCGCAGCCTTGGTGAATAAATCTGGATAGGCGTCCTGTCCGAACACCGATGTCCGAGGACGGAACAGTGCCGCCTCCAGAAGACCCAGGTCACGCACCTGGATCGGCGCGCCGACAGCCTTTCGTGCGATCCGGAGCCCCTGCTCCAAGGTGATGAATAGCGTCACTCGCCAAGCCTTCTCAGGAGATCGGCAAAACGCTCGGCCCCTCTCGCAGCGAGATCATCGGTGAGATCGTCATCGGCGACTCTGGCGAGATAGTCGTCGATGGCGTGCAATGCGACTTGCTGCATGCTCCGCCCCTCCCTCTCCGCGCGTCGCCGGAGAGCCTCGGTCTGTTCGTCAGAGAGTCGCAATGTCATAGCCATGCCTCCCACTGTACGGCGAACCTGGTATCACCGCGATACCATAACCGAGAGGATAAGAGTCGTTACCCAGAGTGGCAAATCGTTTTACCGGACGGCCCCCGGCAAGGACCTCGCCTCCCCGGCCCAGCCGGTCAGCGGGCCGGGGTCATCCGGAAAGAGCCGCACCTCCGGAGGACCCCGAGATGATGTCCCGGTACCAGCGGTAGCTGGCCTTGGGGGTGCGGGCCTGGGTGGCGTAGTCGACGTGCACCAGGCCGAAACGGGCGGCGTAGCCCCTGGCCCATTCGAAGTTGTCGAGCAGCGACCAGCAGAAGTAGCCGCGCACGTCCACTCCCTCGGCGATGGCGGCCCCGGTGGCGGCCAGGTGCTCGCGCAGGTAGGCGATGCGACCGGTGTCGTCGAGGTCGCCGTAGTCGCCGTAGCCGTTCTCGGTGACGAAGACCGGCGGCAGTCCGCTGAAGCGGGCGGCGAGCCCGGTGAGGGTGTCCCACAGGCCACGCGGCTCGATCCGCCAGCCGAGCCCGCTGGTCCCCGGCCCGTCCGGCATGACCGTGCGCACGCCGATGTCGTAGGCGGAGCGGAGCGCCGGATCGGGCTGGACGTACGGGGCCGCGGCCGCGTGAATCGGGTAGTAGTAGTTCACCCCGAGGAAGTCCAGCGGCGCCGAGATGAGCTCCAGATCACCGTCACGGCGGAAGGAGAAGTCGCTGATCTCCCCGTAGACCTCGGCCATGTCCGCCGGGTAGGCGCCGCCCAGCAACGGCTCGGTGAACTGCCGGTTGACCATCAGGTCCATCCGGCGGGCCGCCGCGGCGTCCTCGGCCGACGGGCTCGCGGGCACGCCGGGCGACATGTTGAGCGTGACGCCGACCTGCTCACCGGGCCTGGCGTTCTCCCGCAGTCGGGCGCATGCCAGGCCGTGCCCGACGAGCAGGTGGTGCGCCGAGGCCAGGGCTCCGTGCCCCTCATGGGCACCGGGCGCGTGGCGGCCCTCGGCGTACCCGGTGATCGAGGAGCAGTATGGCTCGTTCAGCGTGGTCCAGTACGGCACCCCGTCCAGGGCCTCGTGCACCGTGGCGGCGTAGTCGGCGAAACGCTCGGCGGTGTCGCGCACCCGCCACCCGCCGCGTTCCTCCAGCGCCTGGGGCAGGTCCCAGTGGTAGAGCGTGACGAACGGCGTGATGTCCCGCTCGCGAAGCCCGTCGATCAGGCGGCGGTAGAAGTCGAGACCGCGCCGCTCGACGCGGCCGCCCCCGTCGGGGAACACCCTCGGCCAGGCCACCGAGAGTCGGTAGGCGCCAACGCCGAGGCCGGCGAGGAGCTCCACGTCCTCGGGCCAGCGACGGTAGTGGTCACAGGCGGGGTCGCCCGACTCCCCCGCCGCCACCGCCCCCGGGACACGGCAGAAGACGTCCCAGATCGACGGGCCCCGGCCGTCGGCGTCGACGGCCCCCTCGATCTGGTACGCGGAGGTGGCCACTCCCCAGACGAAACCGGCGGGGAAGGCCCCGGCTCCGGGGACGCGCTCTTCGGTCGTCGTCATCCCTTGATCGCCCCTGACATGATGCCTCCGATGATCTGCCGGCCGAGGAGCGCGAACACGACCACCATGGGGATGGTCGCGATCACGGCACCGGTCAGCACTAGTGCGAAGTCGGTCGTGTAGCCGCTGGCCAGGCTGGAGAGCGCGACCTGGACCGTCGGGTTCTCCGGGGTCAGCACCACCAGTGGCCAGAAGAAGTCGTTCCAGGCCTGCATGAAGGTGAACAGCCCCAGTACCGCCGCGGCGGGCCGGGCGGCGGGCAGCACCACGTGCCAGAACAGCCGGATCGTGGTGCAGCCGTCCATCCGACCGGCCTCCAGCAGCTCGTCGGGCACCGCGCCGGAGAGGTACTGCGTCATGAAGAACACGCCGAACGCCGTCACCAGGCCGGGGACGATCACCGCCTCGATTCGCCCGGTCCAGCCCAGCTCGCCCATGAGGATGTAGAGCGGGATGATGCCGAGCTGGTGCGGGACCGTCGTGGTGGCGATCGCCGCCACCAGTAGGCCGCCGCGTCCCCGGAAGCGGAGCTTGGCGAAGGCGAACCCCGCCAGCGTGGAGAAGAGGACCACCGAGACGGTGACGGTGCCCGACACCAGGAAGGAGTTGAACAGGGCCTGCCCGAAGGCCGTGGTGTCGAAGACCCTGGCGATGTTGTCGAACAGGTGGCCGCCCGGCACCAGCACGGGGGGCACCTTGGCGATCGCGTCGTTGCTCTGCGAGGCCACGACGAGCGACCAGTAGACCGGGAACAGCGAGCCGAGCAGGAACGCGACGAGCGCCGCGTAGGTCCAGAACCCCGCCGAGCGCGGCGGCCTGGCACGGCGCGGTCCGGGCGGGCGCGGGGCGTCCGCCCGGGGCGGGGAGGGAGAGGTGATGGTCGCCATGGGTCAGCCGCTCTTGATCCGTCGGGTGATGGAGAAGTTGACGAGCGCCATGACCACGATGATCAGGCAGAGCGTCCAGGCGACCGCCGAGGCGTAGCCGAACTCGTAGAGGCCGAAGCCCTGCTCGTAGAGGTAGAGCCCGACCGTCTGGAACTGCCGGTCGGAACCGCCCGTCGGGTTGCCGGTCCCTGCCTGGAAGAGCAGCGGCTCGGCGATGATCTGGAAACCGCCGATGGTGGAGACGACGCCGGTGAAGATGATCGTCGGCCGGAGCATCGGGATGGTGATCCGCCAGAACTGGGTCCACTGGCCGGCCCCGTCGATGGTGGCGGCCTCGTAGAGGTGGTTGGGAACCGCCTGCATGGCCGCCAGGTAGATGAGGGCGTTGTACCCGGTCCACCGCCAGATGACGATCAGCGAGATCGCGATGTGCGAGCTGAGCGTTCCGGCCTGCCAGTCGACGGGGCTGAACCCGAACAGGCCCAGCGCCCAGTTGACCGCGCCGAAGTCACGGCCGAAGAGCTGGGCGAAGATGATGGTGACCGCGACGATCGAGGTGACGTTGGGGAGCAGCACTCCCATCCGGAAGAACGTCCTGGCGCGCAGGCTGCGGTTGAGCATGTGCGCGACGACCAGGGCCACCAGCAACTGCGGGATCGTCGACAGTAGCCAGATGCTGACCGTGTTGAACAGCGCGTTCCAGAAGTACCCGTCCTGGATCAGCGCGACGTAGTTCTCCGCCCCCACCCACTGCCTGGTCGACTCCAGCAGGTTCCAGTCCGTCATCGAGACGTAGGCGGTGTAGAGCAGCGGGAAGGCACCGAACACGCCGAACAGCAGGAAGAAGGGCGCGATGTAGAGGTACGGCGAGCCCTTGACATCGAGCGTGTAGGCGAGGCGGCGCCGTGGCCGCCCGGCGACGGGGGAAGGCCGTGGCCGCGTGGCGGCGGAGGTCATCGGTGGTCTCGTTCCAGTCGCAGGGACTCGGGGGTCTCGTCACGGGCGGGCGGCCCTGGCGGCCTCCCCTACTCGAGGGGAGAGCCGCTCCGGGGGAAGGCGTGCGCCCTGGGAGGGAAGCGCCGGCGAGCCCTGACCGCCCGCCGGCGTCCCGGCTCATTTGTTGATGCGCTCGACATCGGTGAGCATCTGCTGCCAGGCCTGGTCGCCGTTCTGCTTGCCCTCCTCGACGCGGTTGATCGCGTCCCGGATGGCGGTCTGGATGTCGCCGGCGCGCGGGCCCTGGTACTGCGGCTTCAGGTTGAGTGCCGCGGTGGTGAAGATCTTGCCGATCGGAGCGTCGTTGAAGAACTCGTGCTTCAGCCCGGTGACCTCAGGCTTCTCGTAGGTCTCCACCGTGGACGGCAGGATGCCGTGCTTGCCGAACACCTTGATCTGCTGCTCGGGCGCGGTGAGCCAGGCGATCAGCTCGACGGCCTCCTTGGCGTGCTCGCCCTGGGCCGGGACGGTCAGGTAGGAGCCGCCCCAGTTTCCGCCGCCGCCGGGGATCGCGGCCACGTCCCACTTGCCGGCGAACTCCTTGGCCTGGTCCTGGATCTTGGCGAGCATCCAGGCGGGGCAGGCGATCGTGGCGAACTGGCTCTTGGCGAATCCGGTGTTCCACGCCGGGGAGCTGCCGACGAGCTTGGCCGACTGGCCGTCGGCCACGGCCCGCAGCACCTGGTCGTAGGCCTCGCGCACCTCGGGATTGCTCGCGACCACGACGTTGTCGGAGGTGTCGTAGTAACCGACGGCGGCCTGGCCGACGATCGCGTTGAAGATCTGCGCGGCCCCGTCGAAGAACGCGGCGCCCTCCGGCTTGGTCGCGGTGTACTTCTTGCCCGCCTCCAAGTACGAGGCCCAGTCGGGCCAGAGCTTGGAGACCTCGTCACGGTCGGTGGGCAGGCCGGCCTTCTCGAACAGATCGCGACGGTAGCACATGGCCAGGCCGCCGACGTCGGTGCCGTAGCCGATCTGCGCGCCGGTCTTGGCGACGGACGCCTCCCACTTCCACGGCAGCCAGCGGGCCTTGAGCTGCTCGGCGCCGTGCTGGTTGAGGTCGACGAAGTGCTGGGGTTGCTCGCGGAACCGGGCGATGAAGCCGGTGTCGATCCCCTCGATGTCGGCTGCGCCCTGCCCGGTGGCCAGGTGCGCGGCGAGATTGCGGTGGTGGTCGTTATAGGCGGAGGTACGCTCCACGATCTTGATGTTCGGGTGGGCGGCCTCGTATTCGGTATAGAGCTCCTTGAAACCCATGTTGCCGAAGAGGTTGAGGGTCAACGTGATCTTCTCGTCGCCCGAGGCGGCCGTGGAGGGGTCACCTTGCTGGGAAGCGCAGCCGGCGGCGAGCACTCCGGCGGCCGCGATCGCCGCGATGACGCGCAACTTTTCCGAGAACACAGGGATTCCTTCTTCCTGACAGGAGCGGGGAAGGTCCCAGAGATGCGAGGCGTACGCGACCGCGGGCAACGAGCGGTGACCAGATTTCACATAACGTGAAACCTCTCTGTCAAGTCACGGAAACATAACTCGAAACGATTTCCAGCGACGACCTGGAAATCGGAACGATCCGGGGATTACGAATTCGGGAAAGGGTTGACGGGGTCGGGGTCGGGGGTTACCTTCCCCTGTAACCGGTTACATGAAACCGGTTACAGAGGTGCGATACCGTACGGTCGTGGCAACGATCAGAGACCTGGCCCGCCAGTGCGGCGTGTCGGTGGCGACAGTCTCCCGCGTGTTCAACAACCCCGAGGTGGTGACCCAGGAAACCCGTGACAACATCCTGCGCGTCGCCGCGCGCATCGGCTACCTGCCGAACGAGTCCGCGCGGACCCTCGCCACGAAGAAGTCGTACATGGTCGGCCTCATCTGGGACACCGACCATCGGCGCCCCGGCTGGCGCCACCCCTTTCTCCAGGAAATACTCATCGGCCTGAAAACCGCGCTGAGCGCGCGGGGATATCACCTTCTGATGCTCGCCACGAGCGACGAGGAGGACGGCCATCTCCGCGCCGCGAGAAGACACAATCTCGACGGCGTGGTGTTCATCGACAACGGCACCCGAGACCCCGCCCTCATCCGGCTCGCGGAGTCCGACGTGCCCTGTATCTCACTGGACCGCCCGGCCACCGGCCCCCGGACGACGTACGTCATCTCCGACAACGCGGGGGGCGCGCGCCTCGCGGTGAACCATCTGCACGAGCAGGGCAGGCGGGCCATCGCGACGATCGCCGGTCCCGGCCGCACCCGCCCCGGCACCGAGCGGCTCACCGGATACCGTGACGCGCTCGCCGCGCTCGGCCTGCCCGCGCGCGAGGAGTACGTCGTCGAGGGCGACTTCTACCTGGCGGGGGGGTACTCGGCGATGCGGCGCCTGCTCGCGCTCGACGAGTGCCCCGACGCCGTCTTCGCCGCCGGCGACGAGATGGCGATCGGCGCCATCCGCGCCATCACCGAGGCCGGGCTCAAGGTCCCCGAGGACATCGCGGTGGTCGGCTTCGACGACATCGAACCGGCGGCGCTGCTCCAGCCCGGCCTGACCACCGTCGCTCAGGACAAGGCCGGGTTCGGCGCGGCCGCCGCCACCGCCCTGATCTCCATGATCGACGCCCCTGCCGCCGCGTCGCCCGCACCCAGTGTGCTGCCCACCACCCTGGTCGTCCGGGGCACGACGGCCCCGCGTCCGTGACTCCGGGCACCCGGGCGGGGTCACGGATGGGGTCATCTATGCATAGTTGATTATGGGGTGATACGTCTATTTCCTGTGACCCGACGATTCCACGAGCTCGACGCGCTCCGCGGCTTCGCGGTGTGCGGGATCATGCTGGTCAACACCTGGCAGCACACCCGCGACCACCTGAAGAACCCGGGCCAGAACGCGGTCGACTGGGCGATCGACAATCTGCTGCAGAGCAGGTTCTACCCGATCTTCTCCTTCCTGTTCGGGCTGAGCTTCGTCCTCTTCCTCCGCTCGGCGGCCGAGCGGACCGAGAGCCCCCGGGCCGTGCTGCTGCGCAGGCTGGCGGTGCTCGCGGCCCTGGGCGCGCTCCACCAGATCGTCAACCCCGGCGAGGTGCTCCTGCCGTACGCGATCTTCGGGGCGCTGGTCCTGCTGCCCGCCTCGTTCTTCCCGCAGCCCGCGGTGGTGCTGCTGGGCGTCGCCCTCACCGCCTGGGCGGTACACCAGGGCGGCGGGGTGATCCTCATCCCCGGGCTGTTCGTGCTGGGCATGGCCATGATGGAGCGACCGCCGCCCGAGTGGCTGCTGCCGTTCGCGTTCGCGGCGAGCGTGGTGCTGGGTGTGGCGCTCACCTGGCTCTGGGTACGCATCGCGGGCGATCCCGTCCTCTTCGACCGGGCCGTCTACCCGGCCGCCGGGCTCGCCGCCGCCACGGCCTACTGCACCGGGCTGCTGCTTCTGCTGCGGACCCGGCTGCGTGACCCGCTGCTGGCGGCCCTGGCGCCGCTCGGCCGGATGGCGCTGACCAACTACCTGATGAGCACACCGGTCATCCTGCTCTTCCTGCCACTGCTCACCTCCGATGCGACCCGGCTGGCCGGTGTGGCGCTCTCGGTCGCCGTCCTGGCGCTTCAGGTGCTGTTCAGCCGGGCGTGGCTGGCCAGATTCAGGTACGGACCACTGGAATGGGCGTGGCGGAGCCTCACGTGGATGGAACGAGTGCCGAACCGACGGATAGGGTCACACCCGTGACGCGCATCGCCCTCTGCCAGATCCCGGTCTCGGAAGACCCCGCCGCCAACCTCGACCGTGCCCGCACGGCCCTCGGCGAGGCCGCCGCGGGCGGCGCCGAGCTGGCGATCCTCCCGGAGGCCACGCTCACCCGGTACGGCAGGAGAATCACCGACCTCGCCCAGCCGCTGGACGGACCGTTCGTCACCGGGCTGGCCGAAGCCGCACGGGAGCACGGTCTTTCGGTGATCGCGGGGGTGTTCGAGCCCGGTGATCACCGGGTCCACAACACCGCGGTCGCCATCGGCCCCACCGGCTCGATCGAGGCGGCCTACCGGAAGATCCACCTCTTCGACTCCTTCGGCGCCCGCGAGTCCGAGCTGGTCGCGCCGGGCGACACGCCGGTCGTGGTGGAGCTGGCCGGGCTCCGGGTGGGCCTGGTCACCTGCTACGACATCCGTTTCCCCGAACTGACCCGGGCCCTGGTGGACGCCGGGGCCGAACTGTTCGCGGTGATCGCCGCGTGGGGTTCCGGGCCGATGAAGGAGGAGCACTGGACCACCCTCGTCAGGGCCCGGGCGATCGAGAACACCACCTGGGTCGCGGCCGTGGGTCAGGCCCCTAATCCGGAGGCCCGCGACAACTTCGGGATCGGCCGGAGCATGCTGGTCGATCCAATGGGGGTGGTACGTACCGATATGGGCCCCGGACCCGGCGTACAGATATGCGAATTCGACTCCCAGATCACGATTGCCACCCGGAATGCCCTGCCGTGCCTGGAACACCGGCGACTCCGGGCCGGTGGATCGTAAAATGCCGACCGTGAGTGATCCACCTGGGCGTAGAACGCAGATGCAGAAGGTCATACCGCCTCGGCTGCTCGTGCCCTATCTGGCCGGCAGACGCACCGTGATCTCCGGGTACGTGTACCGGGTTCAGGACTGCGCGCGGCTGACCACCCCCGCTCAGCTCTTCGCCGGTCTCGACCTGGGGTTCGACGGCTCGGAACTGACCGCCACCGTCCCGGAGATCTATCTGATGCGCTGGTACGCCCGCGACATGGACGCCTACGTCGTGCCATACGGCCCGCACATGGGCGGTGACTGGAACGATTCACCGCCCTTCGCCGGGAACGGCTTCACCACCTCGCGGGATCACGTCGTGCCGCAGTTCCACACCACGCCCATGCCGATCCCCGCCGGGGCCGAGATCATCCACGTGACCGACGGCGAGGAGCGCCTCTTCGGCCGCTACGACGGCCTGAGCTGGCGGCCCGCCTCATGAGCGCCGAGATCGAGCCGGTCGCCTCGGGGTTCGCCGCCCACTACTCCGGCCGGACGTACGCCGCCGCCCTCGGTCCGGGTGCCACCGAGGTGGTGCTGTTCAACGAGGAGGCCCAGAAGGGCTTCGAGGCGGCCTCCGGCTACTGGCGGCTGGTCGTCGCGCGCGAGGACCTCGACTGGCTGGTGCTGGTCCGCACCGTCGGGGCGTTCGGCGGCGAGCCCTGCCTGGTCCTCGACGTCTCCGAGGAGAACGGCGAGGAGAGCCTGCACATCGCCTACACCGGGCACAGCGGGATGAAGGCCGAGGCCCTGGGCTACTGGATGGTCGACCACGGGGCGTACGAGGTGGTCGTCCCCCGCGACGAGGTCTTCTCCGTACGGATCGAGCGCCTGCCGGTCTCGCTCACCCCGGCGATCTCGGAGCCGTGACCTCCCCGCGCGCCTGACGCCCGCCTGAGGGCTCCCAGGTGACTGTCAGGCCCGGAGGCCCGCCGCCGCCCGCTCAGCCCACGCCGAGCCGGCGGTAGCGGGAGAGCCTGGCTGCGAGGCGGTCCGCGGGGGGCTGCCCCAGCAGGGTCGCGATCTCGTACTCCAGTGCCCGCGAGACCCGGCGGCAGAACGCCTCCGGCTCGTAGGCGGCGTCGGGGAACTCCGGGATGATCCGGTCGACGAGGCCGTCCCGGCGCAGGTCCGTGGATCTCACCCCCTGGGCCTCGGCGATCTCCGGGGCGAAGTCGACACTCCGGTACAGCAGCGCCGACGCCCCCTCCGGGGAGAGCGGCGACAGCCAGCCGTGCTGGGCGCAGAGCACCCGGTCGGCGGGGAGCAGCGCGAGGGCGGCGCCGCCCGCGCCCTCCCCCAGCAGCAGGCAGACGGTCGGGGCGTCGAGCATCACCAGGTCGGCCACGGAGTGGGCGATCTCGGCTGCCAGGCCGCCCTCCTCCGCCGCCCTGGAGAGCGCGGCCCCGGCGGTGTCGATCACGGTGACCAGCGGCAACCCCAGCTCGGAGGCCAGGCGCATCCCCCTCCTGGCGACCCGGAGCCCGGCCGGGCCGAGCGGGGCGTCGATCCGCTGGCCCCGCCGGTCCTGGCCGAGCACGACCGCGGGGACCTCTCCGAACCTGGCCAGGGCGAGGATCAGCCCGGGGTCGTGCTCGCCCACACCGGTGCCGTTGAGCGGGGTGGCCTCGGCGGCTCCGAGCTTGAGCAGCGCCCGCACACCGGGGCGGTCGTCGCGGCGGGAGCGGCTGATCGCGTCCCACGCCTGGACCACCGGGATCCACTCGTCCGGCTCGGGACCCGGATCCAGCCCCTCACGGGGGGCGCACAGCACGGCGAGCACCCGCGTGGCGACCCGCCGGGCGTCCTCAGCCGACACCACGGCGTCGACCAGACCGTGGGCGAAGAGGTTCTCGGCGACCTGGACACCCTCGGGAAACGGGTAGCCGTGCAGCGCCTCGAACACCCTCGGCCCCAGAAACCCGATCAGCGCGCCCGGCTCGGCCGCGGTGACGTGCCCCAGCGAGCCCCAGGAGGCGAAGACCCCACCGGTGGTGGGATGGCGCAGGTAGACGACGTACGGCAGGCCCGCGGCGCGGTGCGCGGCCACGGCGGCGGTGACCTTCACCATCTGGACGAAGGCCACCGCGCCCTCCTGCATCCGGGTGCCGCCCGAGGCGGGGGCCGCCAGCAGCGGGAGCCGCTCGGCGGTGGCCCGCTCGATCGCGGCGGTGAGCCGTTCGGCGGCGGCCACCCCGATCGAGCCGGCCAGGAAGGAGAACTCGCACGCGACGATCGCCACCCGGCGCCCGTCGAGCAGGCCCTCCCCGGAGACCACCGCCTCGTCGTATCCCGTCCTGGCCCGGATCGCGGCCAGTTCCTCGGCGTACCCCGAGCCGGGCAGGGAGGGATCGGCGGGCGGCTCGTCCCACGAGAGCCAGGTCCCGGGGTCCAGGAAGGTGTCGATCAGGGTCCGCGCGTCGGGTCGCGCCTGGCTCATATCCGCGCTCCGCGAGGGATCCGCCTGCCTGTCAACGCTCACGCTCCCTCAGCCAGGCGAGGACCTCGTCGTTGTGCTCGCCGAGGGCGGGCGGGGCGGTATGGCGCATGGGAAGGTCGCCGTCGAAGCGGAGCGGCGGCCCCGGCAGCTCGATGGTGCCGAGCACGGGGTGGTCGACCTCGACGACCAGCCCCTGGGAACGGGTCTGCTCCCAGGCGTAGACCTCGTCGATGGACCTGATCGCCCCGGCGGGTACCCCGGCCTCGCCGAGCGCGGCCAGCCAGTGCGCCCTGTCGTGCTTGGTGAGCCTCCGCTCCATGTCCGCGATCAGCTCATCCCGATGCGCAAATCTTTCCCTGTTCGTGGCATATTTCGCGATATCTGGATCTATCTCCAGCAGGGCGGCGACCTTGCGCCACTGCGCGTCGTTCGCCACCGCGATCTGGATCATCCCGTCGGCGCAGTGGAAGGCCCCGTACGGGGCGATGGAGGCGTGCTGGTTACCGTTGGCGACGGGCACCTGGCCGCCGACGGTCCAGGCCGTGCCGTGGTAGGAGTGCACCCCGGTCACCGCGGCCAGCAGCGAGGTCCGCACGACCTTGCCCCGCCCGGTCCGCTCCCGCTCGTACAGCGCGGCCAGCACGCCGTAGGCGCCGTGGATGCCGCCGAGCAGGTCCGCGATCGAGGCGCCCACCCGGTACGGCTCGTCGGCCGACGGGCCGGTCAGGCTCATCAGCCCGGCCTCGCCCTGCGCGATCTGGTCGTACCCAGGCCTGCCGCCCTCCGGGCCGTCATGGCCGAAGCCGGTGATCGACAGGATGACCAGGCGGGGGTTGAGCTCGTGCAGCCGCTCGACGGGGAAGCCCAGCCGGTCCAGCACGCCGGTGCGGAAGTTCTCCACCAGCACGTCGCTCTGCCGCACCAGGCGCTCGATCAGCGCCTTGCCCTCGGCGGACTTGAGATCGAGGGCGATCGACTGCTTATTCCGGTTGGCCGCCAGGAAATACGTTGAAATATCACCTTCAGGACCTACGAAGGGCGGGCCCCAGCCCCGGGACTCGTCACCTCCCCCGGGATGCTCCACCTTGATCACCCGGGCACCCAGATCGCCGAGCATCTGCGTGGCGTGCGGACCCGCGAGCGCACGAGAGAGATCGAGGACGACGATGTCGCCGAGTGCTCCCTGCAAGATCAACCTCCGATGCGTGGCGGCCGGACCCGGCCGGAGGAGCGCTTCCCCCGTGCCCGGCCCGCTTGCCGTGAGACTGGCACGATACCCGGACGAGGGAATCCCATGATCTCCCATACCGCCGTCCGGCGAGACGATCGGGGGGAGGTTATGAGGAAAACGCCGGACCGGAACGGAGCGCTACCGTGTCCGCGTCCCCCGCAGGTGGCCCACCTCGTTGAAGATCTCGGGCCTGGACCCGCGCCACACCGAGACCGAGGCGTTGCCGACCGGTGCGAACGCCTCGACGGAGGCGATCGGGATGTCCTCGATCACGTGCTTGAGCATCAGCACGACGGAGTCGTGCGCGACGATGAGAACCCGGCGCCCGGCATCCCCGGCACGCAGTTCCCCGTGCACCTCACGTACCCGGTCTGCGACATCCTGGAAGCTTTCCCCCTCCGGCGGCCGGAAACCACCGTACAGACGAGCCACCAGGTTCTCCGATTCACCGGGAAACCTCTCCCTGAGGGTCCATGCCTACAGGAAAACGCCTTCTCCTCCCCTGCGCAAGACCGGCTGATCCCGCGAACCGGCCGCCCGGCCCACAGGCCGCGGCGACGGTCCGACGGAGCCGGAACATTCGAGAACCCACCGCGCCCCGTCCCCGGGCGAAGGTCGGCTCCGAAGAATCCCGCGATGCCCGGCGGCGGACGAGCGGACATGAGACGAGCCGGGGCCCGCACCCCGAAAGGTGCGGGCCCCGGCCCTCGCCGTGCTGGTGCTACGTCAGACCGGAACGATGTTCTCGGCCTGCGGGCCCTTCTGGCCCTGCGTGACGTCGAAGGAGACCTTCTGGCCCTCCTGCAGCTCACGGTAGCCCTGGGCGGCGATGTTGGAGTAGTGAGCGAAGACGTCGGCGCCGCCGCCGTCCTGCTCGATGAAGCCGAAGCCCTTTTCCGAGTTGAACCACTTCACGGTTCCCGTAGCCATAACTTTCTCCTTCGATAGGGGGCAGAGCCGGAACCCGCACCGCGCGGACCCCGCGTCGCCGCGATGAGCCCATCCGGAGATGACCGGGAAAACAAAAATGCACCTGAAGGTCATCCGTCAGGTGCACACAGAGTTTCATGGGTACCACAACCGCAACTGCTTCCAGATTAGCACCTCCGCGGCCCGGCACACCAACTCGTCGCTCCCCCTCCTCCGGCGGGCTGCCGGAGGAGGGGGAGCGATCGCCGGTACGGGCCGGCCATGGTCCTCAGGGCCGTCGTAGCAGGGTGTCTCTCATCTCCCGATCGACCCGATACGGACCGTGAGGCGAGGGGTGACAGCCCGGCCTCACCTCTGCCGGGGCTCCCGGTGCGGGCGGTACCCGAGGAGGGCACCCGCTCGGCTACACCAGGTCCACCTCCGCGTACGGCAGGCCGCCGGACAGGGACGGGAAGCCGGGGCCCCGGTCGAAGAAGGGCGCGTCGGCGACCAGGACGCGGAGTTCCGCGCGGCGGATCCCGGTGGCCTCGGTGTCCACCTGGGGGTCGTCCTGCGAGCCGGACAGGATGACCCCGTAGTCGTCGCGGGCGCCGTCCGGCGAGACCTTGCCGTCGCGGACGTCGGCGGCCACCAGGGCGGGGTCGCGGTCCAGCGGAGAACCCCAGCCGCCACCGCCGGTGGTGCGGACCCGGATGATCTCGCCGGCGCGGACCGGCGAGTCGTCCACCAGGCCCTCCATCTCCCTCCCGTCGATCTCCACGACGAAGGGTTTCCCGGCCCGGCCGCCGTTCACCCCCCAGCACGACAGGATCGAGCGGTCGGCGATGGACATGAACGAGGCGTCGCGGAGCATCCGCAGGTGCTTGTCGTAGCCGAGACCGCCCCGGTAGAGGCCGGGGCCGCCGGAGTCGCGGGCCAGGCCGAGCCGCTCGACCCGGAAGGGCCAGCGGGACTCGGCGAACTCGACCGGGATGTTGCGCGAGTCGGGCACCACGTGGATGGTGTCCTCCCCGTCCGCGTACCACCGGCCGCCCGAGCCGCCGCCGAGGACCTCGCGCATCAGGTACGGGGTGCCGTCCAGGCCGTCGCCGTAGACGCCGGTGTAGCGGATGGTCTCCTGGTCGGCGGGCATCCGGCCGCCGGTCGCCTTGGCCAGCACCCCGGCCAGCACCCCCAGCAGGCGCAGGATCACGAAGGTACGGGCGTTGGTGGGGGCCGGGAAGATGGGGGTGAGCAGGGTGCCCTTCTGGGGGAATCGCATCTCGATGAGGGGCACGACGCCCTCGTTGACGTCCAGTTCGGCCATCCGCTCGGGGGTGTCGGCCAGGTTGCGCAGGATCGGCGCCAGCCACTTCTTCAGGAACACCCCGTCGGCGTAGTCGCCCGCGTGGTTGATCGGCCCCTTGGCCTGCGGTGAGGTGCCGGTGAAGTCGATCACCAGCGGCACCGGCGCGGAGTGGTCGACGGTGAGGGTCATCCGCTGGGTGTGCAGGCGGGGGGAGTCCACACCGTCGTGCTCGGCGTAGTCCTCCCACACGTGGGTGCCCTCGGGGATCTTGGCCAGCAGTTCCCTGCGGAACGTCTCGGTGGTGTTGGAGATGATCGCGTCGAAGCACGCCTCGACCGCCTCGCGCCCGTACCGGTCGAACAGCTCGCCCAGCCGCCGCGCGCCCATCAGGCAGGCCGAGCACTCGGCGTCCAGGTCTCCGGCCAGCGAGTCGGGCATCCGCGAGTTGCGGGTCATGATGGTGAGCGCCGCCCGGTTGGGCACGCCCTCGTCCCAGAGCTTGATCGGCGGGACCATCAGCCCCTCCTCGAACACGCTGCGCGCGTTGCTCGGCATCGAGCCGGGCACGCCCCCGCCGATGTCGTCGTGGTGACCGAACGCCTGCACGAAGGCGACGACCTCCCCGCCGTGGAAGACCGGGACCGTCACGCACAGGTCGGGCAGGTGCCCGATGCCCCCCTCGGACAGGTAGACGTCGTTGTGGAAGAACACGTCGCCGGGCTTCATCTCGGCGATCGGGAAGTCCCTGACGATCGGCTGGACCAGCGCCGAGTAGGACCTGCCGGTCAGCTTGCGCAGCCGTACATCGTGGATGCCCGCGCGGAAGTCGTGCGCGTCGCGGATCATGGGCGAGCGGGCGGTGCGCGCGATGGCCGTCTCGACCTCCATCTCCACGGACGCGAGCGTCCCCTCGACGATCTCCACCAGCACCGGGTCGGCGGCGCTCGTCGATTCAGCCGTTGTCCGCCGCACGGCGCACCTCCAGGTTTCCGAACTCGTCCATGGTCGCGGTGAAGCCGGGGTGGACCGGCAACGTGGAGCCGTACTCCTCGATGACCGCGGGACCGCTGATCTCCGCTCCGGCCGCCAGGTCGGCGCGGCGGTGGATCGGGGTGCCGCCCCACTCGTCGTAACAGACCTCGCGGAAGGTGACCGGCTCGGGCCGGCTCGTACCGTGCGGCCGGCGTCCGATGGCGGGGCGGGTGATCGGGCCGATGCCGGAGACCCGGAGGTTGACCCACTCGACGCCGTGCCGGGGGTCGTCGCGGTAGCCGTACCCGTAGAGCTTGTGGTGCTCGGTGTGGAAGCGGTCCAGCACCTCGGCCTGCCACGCCTCGTCCAGCGGTCCGGCCGGGGCCGTCACCCTGACCTCGTAGGCCTGGCCGAAGTAGCGCAGGTCGGCGCTGCGCGCGTAGACGTGCGCCTCTGCCGCGAAGCCCTCGCGGTCCAGGGCGGAGGCCGCCTGCCCCTCCAGCTCACCGAAGATCTCCGAGGCGGCCGCGAGCGAGAGGTCGCGGGTGACGAAGGTGCGCACGTAGTCGTTCTTGACGTCCACGGTGAGCAGCCCGAACGCCGAGACGTTGCCCGGGTCGGGCGGGACGATCACCGAGGGCAGGCCGAGGATGTCGATGAGCCGGCAGACCAGCAGCGGTCCTGAGCCGCCGAAGGCGACCATGGGGAAGTCGCGCACGTCCAGGCCGCGCTTGACGGTGATCTGGCGGATGGCGTTCGACTGGTTGAACGCGCTGATCTCCAGGATGCCCGCCGCGGTCCGTTCGGGAGTCAGTCCGATCTTGCCCGCGAGCGCCTCGATCCCCTGCCGGGCGGCGTCGGCGTCGAGCGGGATCTCCCCGCCGAGCAGGTGTGCCGGAACCCGGCCGAGGAAGACGTGCGCGTCGGTGACGGTGACCTCGGTGCCGCCCCGGCCGTAGCAGAGCGGTCCCGGGTCGGCCCCCGCGGACTTGGGCCCGACCTTCAGCGTGCCCTCCGGCGAGATCCACGCGACGGAGCCGCCGCCCGCGCCGACGGTCACGATGTCGATCATCGGGATCTTGCAGGGGTAGCGGCCGATGCTGCCCTCGGTGGTCAGCGACGGCTCCCCGTCGACGACCACCGCGACGTCGGTCGAGGTGCCGCCGCCGTCCAGGGTGATCACCGAGGGGTGCCCGGCGGTGGCGGCGATCAGCGCGGCGCCGAGCGCGCCCGCGGCCGGTCCGGAGAGCACCGTGGTGATCGGCTGGTGCACCACCTCGGCCGCGGAGAGTACGCCGCCGTTGCTCTTCATGACGGAGAACGGCAGGCCCTCGCCCGTACCCGCGGCGCTCGTCTCCAGACGCTGGGCCAGGTTGGCGATATAGCGGCGCATCGTCGGTTTGACCGCGGCGTCGACCAGCGTGGTGACCGAGCGCTCGTACTCGCGGTACTCGCGCAGCACGTCGCACGAGATCGAGACGACGGCATCCGGGTGCTCCCGTTCCAGGACCTCCCGCATGCGCACCTCGTGGGCGGGATTGGCGTACGAGTGCAGGAAGCAGACGCCGATCGCGGTGATGCCGCGGTCACGGAACCACCGGGCCACCTCGACGGCCTGCTCCTCGTCGAACGGCCGCACCTCGGCCCCGGTGTGGTCCAGGCGCCCGCCGACGGTCCTGACCCGGTGCACCGGGACGATGCGGGGCGGCTTCACCCAGAAGTAGGAGTTGCCGTAGCCGTCGGGCACGCTCTGACGGGCGATCTCCAGGATGAACTCGAAGCCCTCGGTGGTGACGAAGCCCAGGTCGGCGATACGGTCCTCAAGGAGCTGGTTGGTGGCGACCGTGGTGCCGTGCACCACCGCCGACACGGCTTCCAGGGTCACCTCCTCGGCCCCGGCCGCCTTTCTGAGGACCTTCCGTACCCCCTCCATGAACCCGTCGGCGGGGTTGGCGGGGGTGGAGGGAGTCTTGGTCGTGGTGATCTCACCGGTCTGCTCGTCCACCGCGACCACGTCTGTGAACGTGCCCCCGGTGTCGACCCCGATACGGACGCTGCGCATGCCCCCGTGTCTACCCAGTCCCGGCGAATCCGCAAATCGGCGGACCCTGCCGAAGCTACGGCCGATCCTTGGGCAGTGTTGGCGGGAGCGGAGGGGCGAGTACCGGCGGACGGCCGTGGCCGCAGGGGCCGGACCCGGCCGCGGAGACGCGAAAGGCCGGCCCCGCCGGAGGGTGTCCGGAGGCCGGCCCGCCGCGGATCCGCGGTGCCCGTCCTAGCGGCGCCGGGGACCCATGGTGGTGTTGATCACCGAGTCGGCGTCATGCGCGTGGACCTTGGCGGCGAGGCGGATGGCGATCTCGTTCGTACGGCGCAGCTCGGCCTCGACCCTGTCCTTGCCGGACTGGCCGATCTGCACGCCGAAGTAGGCGCCGATGATCGCGCCCGAGACGCCGACGAGCCCGGCGAACGGCGCGGTCGTGTCGCCCCCGCGAAGCGTGATCACCGCGAAGCCGATCAGGATGACCACGAGCCCCACGATGACGACATAGAACCCGTACCGCCAGCGAGCCGCCTCGGCCTGGGCGGCGACGGCCTCGTCCTCGCTCATCATCGCCGCGAGCGCCACCGGTATCTCCGCGGTCTCCGCGGAGGGACCGGAGGTCAGGGTGGCCGGGGTCTTGCCGAGGGGTGGAGCGGTCTTGTTGGTGGTCGTCACTGGTTCTCCCACTTTCCGATATGCCAAAGGGAATCTCCCACGCTTTTCACGGTCAAGCCAAGTCAAGCCCAGTCAGGCTATGTCAGCCAGGGACCACCCACTTCTACCAGCACATCTCCCCTCCAAACCCCTCGCTCGCAGACCGCCACCTCTCAGGCGGACGCCCAAGGATGGACCGTTACAAAACACGAAAATCACGATCTGCGTTCGGAGGCCTCTCCTCCCACCAGGCGACGCAGGCGGGCCTCAAGACGGCGATCGAGGGCGGCCTGCTCCGACCCGTCGGCCGACAGGGCTCTCCCACCGGGCGAGCCCCGTCGCCCCCGGCACCTCGGGGATCGCACGGCCAACGAAATCGACAAACCGGTCACCAGGGGTGGAGATCGCCGACCACGTCAGGTACTAGGCTGGCGCCCCGTGACCGAAACGTCTGCCCTCTCCGCCGTTCCCACCGTCTCCCGGGACGGAGTGCTGCGCTTCTACTTCGGCCCGATGGACTGCGGCAAGTCCACACTGGCCCTGCAGATGAACTACAACCACGGCCGCCAGGGCAGGCGCGGCCTGGTGCTCACCAAACACGACCGCTCGGGCAGCGCGCAGGTCACCAGCCGGATCGGCCTGGGCAGCGAGGCCGTCGAGGTCGACGACGACCTGGATCTGGTGGCCCTGGTCCGCGCGCACCAGCCCATCGACTACGTCATCTGCGACGAGGCGTGCTTCTACACGGTCGCCCAGATCGAGCAGCTCGCCGACCTCACCGACGACTACGGCATCGACGTCTACGCCTTCGGCCTGGCCTCGGACTTCCGCTCGCGGATGTTCCCCGCCGCCCAGCGACTCTTCGAGCTGGCCGACGAGATCAACCGCCTCCAGGTCGAGGTGCTGTGCTGGTGCGGGCGCCCCGGGCGCCTGAACGCCCGGGTGGTCGGCGGCAACATGACCCGTACCGGCGAGCAGGTGGTCATCGGCGACACCGGCGCCGCTCCGATCCGCTACCAGGTCCTGTGCCGCCGCCACCACCGCTCCGGCGAGCTCGGCTGACCTCCCGCGCGAGCCCGGCACCGTCAGACGGCACCGTCAGACGGCGCAGTAACCCTCGTCGTCGCAGGCGTCCCCGCCGGACTGGGCGGCCTTGACCGCCCTGGCGGCCGGTGACCGCCCAGTACGCTCGGCGACCTCTTCCAGAGCGGCGAGCAGGGTGTCCTCGGGCTGGGCGCCGGAGACGGCGAACTGGCCCTCGAACAGGAAGAGCGGCACCGAACTGACGCCGATGGCACGGGCCCGGGCCAGTTCCTCCCGCACCGCCGCCACGCCGTCCGCACCGTCGAGGTCGGCCCGTACGCCGAGCTCGCCGGCCAGCCTGGCGAGCACCTCGCGCGAGCCGACGTCGAGACCGTCGGTGAAGTGGGCCCGGAAGAGCACGTACAGCGCCTCCTCCCCCTTGCCCTGCTCTCCGGCGAGCCGGATGAGGCGGTGCGCGTCGAAGGTGTTGGCCTGGATCGCGTGGTCGAAGTCCAGCACCAGCCCGTCCTCCGCGGCGACCCCGCCCACTCTCCCGAACATCTGCGCGGCCCGCTCGGCCCCGCCGAACTTCTTCGCGGCCCAGGTGAGCGTGAGCTCGCCGTTGGACTTCGCGTCCGGCATGAGCTGGAACGGCCTGAACTCGACCTCCACCTCCCCGCCCTTGGCCCGGTAGCGCTCGACGGCGCGGGCGAAGCGGGCATGGCCGATGTAGCACCAGGGACAGACGATGTCTGAGTAGATTTCAACCTTCACGTACCGCTGCAACCGGTGCGGAGGGCCGCTCATTCCGCGATGTCGCCCGCGGCCGCGGCACCCGGTGGGGCGGAACCGGTCAGTACGGCAGCCGCCTGCCCGCCGGAGTCCGCAGGTCCAGGGTGAGCCGGGCAGCGGAACGTGACCGCTTGCGGAGGTGGATCCGGCGCGTCGTCACCCGACCTACTCGGTCCGCCGGTCGCCGGTCGGCCGCCACGCCCTGGGCGCCGGGACCGGGACGGAAAAGAGCCGCCGGGGCGCCGTCCCCCGGCAAGGGGACTCCTCGGCGGCCACGGGGAAGCCTGGAGCGGTGAACGCTCTCATGCCGCCCCAACGCAGTGGCTGTGATGGGCGGGAATGCCGCGATGGGCGGGAATGCTACGTCCGTCGGGCATAAGCTCCCCGGTGTCCTCGAAGACCACCACGCCGTTGCAGAGCAGCCCCCACCCCTGCTCCGGGTGGGAGACCACGAGACGCGCCGCCTCATGGTCAAAAGCGTCCGCGGACGGACAGGGGGGTATGTGCTGGCACACGATCTTGCTCCGATCTTGATTGGCTGAGGGAAGGGCTCCCCGCTCGGAGGGAGACGGCGCGGACGACCTTCCCGGCCGGCCTCGCACCGGCCTCACGGAATCTCGTCCTCGCATCCACGCCGGCACTTCGTACGTTCCAACGCGACCAGGTTCCGGTGGGTGGCCCCACCGGCGTCACCGCGTCCATCTGTCCGATGACCCGCCCATGACGCGGGATCTCCTACCGGCGTTCCCTGAGCAAACAAGGTGTTAATTTGTCATCTTTTTGTGTTAATTAATCTTTGTCTACACCCGGGCCCGTCGGCCGTCGATAGAGACAAGGCCCTGTCCTGGTAGAGCATTCTTTGCGATGCCGGGTTCCCCTGGCAGCAGGCGGAACCGGCCGGCCGTGACCGTGACCGCGGGGCGGTGGCCGGACGCGACCGGCGCCGGGAGGACGTCAGGGAGCGTAGACGACGGACCAGGGGCGAGGCTCGGGCGACGGTGCCCCCCCGAGGGCCGGCGGCGGCGTTCCGGCGGTGCCGTGCTGGGCGAGGATCTCGGCGGTCAGCACGGCGAAGCGGGCGGCCGCCGGGTGGGCCGACCGTTCCGGCCAGGCGACGCAGACGCCCCGCTGGAGAGGGTCTCCGGCCAGGGGGCGCCAGATCACCCGCGGCTCCCTGCGCGCCATCGCCTCCTGCTCGAACGCCACCCCGTGGCCCGCCAGCACCAGCCCCAGCAGGAACTCCGGGTTGCGCGCGTGCCTGAGCCTCACCGGGGAGAAACCCTTCGTACGGCAGACGTCGAGCAGGTGGTCGTACCAGGCCGGGGAGGTCTCGCGGGGGAAGACGACGAGGTCGTGCCCGGCGAGGTCGGCCAGCTCGATCTCCCACGGCCGCGCCCCTGGCCGCCGCCGCGGCTCCGGTTGTGGTTCCGGTTGTGGTTCCGACCGTGCCGGCGCCGAGAGGGAGGCCAGGGGGGAGGTACGTGGCAGCACCACGCCCAGCGGGATCCTCACGACCGGGCCGTACAGCAGACCGGGGGTGTCGACGGGGTGGTGCACGAGGCCCGCGTCGAGCTGGGCGGAGGCCAGGCGGCGGAGCTGTTCCGGGACCGTGAGCTCATGGAGCTCCAGGTGTAGCCCCGGAGTGTCCTCGGTGACGCGCCGCAGCAGGGCCTGGAGCGTCACAGCCGGGATCTCCGGGGGTACCCCGACGCGGAGGGTTCCCAGCTCGCCCTCACCGGCCTGGCGCATCATCGTCCGCAGGCGCTCCTCGCCCGCGAGGAACCGCCTGGCCTCGCCGACGAGAAGCCGGCCCGCCGCCGTGAGCTCGATCTGGCGGCGCGAGCGGTCGAACAACTCGGCGCCGAGCTCGCGCTCCAGCCGCTGGATCGACTGGCTGAGCGGCGGCTGGGCGATGCCGAGCACCTCCGCGGCATGGCCGAAGTGCAGCTCTTCGGCGACGACGAGGAAATGTCGCAGATGCCGGGAAAGGTCCACGGCGCCACGATAGGCGATCCTGCACTCGCGCCTTCACCCCCGAGACCTTCCCGGGGGCGGTGAGGCAACCGGCCGCCACACGTCACGGGCCGCTGCCGGGTCTGGATAGCGTTGCGGGTGTGTCGACAGAGGAACGGATAGCGGAGATCTTCGCGGCGGCCGGCCTGGATGGCCATCTGCACGCGCTGGACATCACCGGGGGGCGTGAGGTCGGGATACGCGCCGACGAGCAGGTGGTGATCGCCTCGATCTTCAAGGTGCTGCTGGTCCTGGAGTTTGCCCGCCAGGCCGCGGCCGGCCAGCTCGACCCGGCCGAGCGCGTGCTGGTGACGGCCGGGGACAGGCTCGGCGGCTGGGGGACCGCCGGATGCGCGGACGACGTGGAGATGTCACTCCGCGACCTGGCCCACTTCGCCATGTCCGTCAGCGACAACACCGCCGCCGACCTGCTGATGCGCCGGGTGGGCCTGGACACCGTCCAGATGCTGGCCGCGGAGCTGGGGCTGGGGCGCACGCGGGTGATCGGCGGACCCAGGCAGGTGCTGGAGTCGATGCTCGCGGATGTGGGCGCGCGGGACGACGCCGAGTTCGCGCGGATCTTCCCTACCCTGCCCGCCGAGCGGGTCTGGGCGCTGCGGGTCTTCGACCCCGGTCACACGACCTCGAGCACCGCACGTGAGATGACCCGGCTGCTCGGGCTGATCTGGCGTGACGAGGCGGGGCCCCCGCAGGCGTGCGCGGCGGTGCGCGACTACATGGCGCGGCAGATCTCCTGGACGCGGATCGCCTCGGGGTTCCCCCCGGAGGTGCGGGTGGCCGCCAAGACGGGGACGCTGCCCGGCCTGCACATGGAGGCGGGGGTCGCCGAGTATCCCCGTGGCGGGAAGTACGCGGTGGCGGTGTTCGCCAGGACCGAGCAACTGCACGCGACCCGGCGCATCGACGTCGACCTGGCGATCGGCCAGGCCGCCCGGGTCGCCGTCGACGCGCTGCGCGCCGGCCCCGGATGAGTCCCGTTCCCTCGGCGTGAGAGCCCCCGCGGCCTCCGGTCCGCGGCGTCTCTCCGGCGCCGCTGACCCCGGTGAACTGCTCTGATACGTGTTCACCTATGGAAGGCGACGCCCCCGGATCTTGGACGCGGGCGGCCGGGCGATGGTTGGGTCCCATCGAACCGCCCGGACGGCGGTCTCCGGTTCACACCCAGGGAGAGACGTGTCCAGATTCGACAGAAGAGATTTCCTGCGGACCGCGACGGCGGGTGCGGTGCTGGCACCGATGGCCGGGCTCCTGCTGTCCTCGGCCGGCGCCGAGGCCGCCCCCGCGACGCCGCTGCCGGGCAGCGCGAAGGGCGGGGCGAAGGCCGCGGCGACGTTCCGCTGGCTCGGCAACTCGGGCTGGCGGGTGGACGTGGGCTCCTCGACGTTCCTCGTCGACCCGTACGTGACGCGGTTCGACACCGGTCTGTCCTCGGGGGCCTTCAATCCCGTCACCCCGCTGACCGTCGACACCAAGACGATCCGCAGGCACGTGGGCACCCCGAAGACGATCCTGGTGACGCACTCGCACTGGGACCACTTCAACGACGTCCCGTACATCGCCACATCGACCGAGGCCCGGGTGGTCGGCACCACCACGACCTGCAACCTGGCTCTGGCGTTCGGCGTGAAGGACGGCCTGCTCAGCCCGGTGAAGGGCGGGGAGGTGCTGGACTTCGGCGACCACGTCGTCGAGGTGGTGGAGTCGCTGCACAGCCGCAACGCCAACTACTCCATGCTCTTTCCCGGAGAGCTGGCGAGCAGGCCGAAGAGGAGGCCGAAGAACATCTCCGAGTTGCCCGAGGGTGACACCCTGGCCTTCCAGGTGACCGTCAAGGGCGGCCCGTCCGTGTTCTTCATGGGCGGCAGCGACTTCGTCGAGCGCAACCTCGCCGGTCTCGCCCCGGATGTCGCGATGATTCCCACCACCTCGTCGTCCTCCACCTACGACTACGTGCCGCGTCTGCTGCGGGCGCTGAGCAACCCCCGCGTGGTCGTCCCGGTGCACTGGGACAACTTCGAAGTGGCGCTGAAGAACCCGCCGCAGGCCGACGAGAAGTCGAAGAAGAGCCTCGCGGAGTTCGTCGCGACGGTGCGCAGGGTCAGCCCCGGGACAAGGGTGGTGACCCCGGAGTACCTGACGCCGTACACGTTCGGCTGAGGTCCGCGCCGGACCGGAACACCGCGCGGAGCCACGGGGGCCGCCGCGCGGGCCGCCGGAGGGTCCTCTGCCCGCCGTTCGAGCCGAGGTCCGGGCGGCCCCGGCTCCCGGCTCCTCTCAGGAAGGGCCTGGTGGTGCGGTGGAGTCGCGGATCACGAGCCGGCAGGGCATGGTGTGGATGCCGGGGGCGACCTTCCCGTCGATGGCGGCGAACAGGTGTTGCGCGGCCGTGTGCCCCAGCCGTTCCAGGTTCGGGTCGACGCTGGTGAGCAGCGGGCGGGTCTCGGCCGACAGCACCTCCCAGTTGTCGTAGCCGATCACCGCGATGTCCGCGGGCAGGCGCCGGCCGCGCTCCCTGGCCGTTTCCATGAAGCCCGCGGCGATCTGGTCACTACCGCAGAACACCGCGTCGAGGTCGGGCTGCGCCATCAGCAGCATCTCGGCCGCCTGCCGCCCCCACCGCTGGGACCAGGCACCGAAGAGGGTCTCGCCCGCCTGTTCGAGACCGGCCTCGGCGAGCCCCCGCCGCACCCCCTCGGCCCTGTCGATCGCGGCCTTGTAGTCCGTGGGACCGGTGACATGGGCGATCCTGCGCCGTCCGGTGGCCAGCAGGTGCCGGACGGCGAGCATCGCGCCGCCCACGTCGTCGGGCACGAAGGAGACATCGTCGGCGTCGTCGGAGGGACCGTAGGCGTACACCACGGGAACCGGCAGGTCACGGCTGATGGAGGGGCGCGGGTTGGTGCTCTCCCCCACCACGATCAGGCCGTCGACCCGCCGGGACAGGAGCATGCGGACGTGGTGCTGCTCGCGGATGACGTCGCCACGGGCGTCGCAGAGCATCACCGCCATCTCCCCCGCGCCGAAGGCGTTCTCCGCGCCGAGGAGGACGGGGATCCCGAATCTCCCGGCGCTGTCGCTGGTCAACAGGCCGACCGTACGGCTCTGCCCGGTCAGCAGGTTCTTGGCGAGCGCGTTCGGCCGGAAGGAGAGCTGTTCGGCCGCCTCGAGCACGCGCTGCCGGGTGTCGGCCCTGACGTTGTCCTTCCCGTTGAGCGCCTTGGACACGGTGGCGATCGACACGCCGGCCAGCGAGGCCACGTCACTGATGGTCACCGCACGTGACCGCCTGCCAGCCATCTGACGAAATCCTTTTCCTTTTGCCCTGTCAGCAGGATCGGCCATCACGATGGTGGCCACCCAGAGGGTAGCCCTCGGCCTCACCCAATGGCAAGGTCAGCCTCCTGTCAGCAGGGGATTGACAGGACCAGATGTTTCTTTTACGTTTCCGAAAACCTTTTAGTTCTATTTCGCGCGTCGCGGGGGATGCCGGAAGAGGAGAAGAGCATGCAGCCACGCGCCGGGATGGCCGTCATCGCATTGTTAGCGTTAACAACAGTGGCGGCCTGCGGTGGGAGCGAGAGAACCGCCGCTCCCGCCGATGAGGCCACCACGATCACCATGTGGACGCGCGCCGCGACGCAGGCGCAGAGCGAGCGACTGGTCAAGGCGTACAACGCGAGCCACAAGAACCAGGTGAAGCTGACGGTCATCCCGACGGACAACTACCAGCCGCGCATCGCGGCCGCGGCCGGGGCGAAGCAGCTGCCCGACGTGTTCGCGGCGGATGTGATCTTCGTCCCCAACTACACCTCGCAGGGCCTGTACCTGGACATCAGCGACCGTATCGCCGCACTGCCCTACAAGGACAAGCTCGCCCCCTCGCACATCAGGCTGGGCACGCTGGACGGCCGCTCGTACACGCTCCCGCACACCCTGGACCTGTCCGTCTGGTTCTGGAACAAGGACCTGTACGAGAAGGCCGGGCTGGACCCCGAGAAGGGGCCCACGACCCTGAAGGAGTTCGCCGAGCAGGCCACGACCGTCGACGAGAAGCTCGGCAAGGACGGCAAGGTGCACGGCACCTTCTTCGGCGGCAACTGCGGCGGCTGCTACGTGTTCACCTTCTGGCCGTCGGTGTGGGCCTCGGGCGCCCAGGTCATGGACGCCGAGGGCACGACCTCGCTCAACGACCAGGCCGCCATGACGGACGTGTTCAAGGTCTACCGCGACCTCTACGCCAAGGGCGTCACCGGCCCTACCGCCAAGGAGGAGCAGGGACCGACCTGGACCGGTTTCTTCCCCAAGGGGGAGATCGGCGTGATGCCGATGCCCTCGACCACGCTCGGCTCGATGCCGAAGGAGATGAGGATCGGCGTGGCGCCCATCGCCGGCCCCGACGGCGGGGAGTCCACCTTCGTCGGCGGCGACTCGGTCGGCATCTCGTCGACCAGCGAGAACGCCGACGCCGCCTGGGACTTCCTGTCCTGGACGGTCTCCGACGAGGCACAGGTCGAGGTCATGGCCAAGAACAAGGACATCCCGGCCCGCACCGACCTGGCCGACAACAAGTACTCCGCCCAGGACCCGAGGGTGGTGCTGATGAACTCCATGGTCGCCAAGGGACAGACACCGTACGCGCTGCGGTTCGGGCAGACCTTCAACGACCCGCAGGGGCCGTGGCTGCGCCTGGCCAGGGAGGCCGTGTTCGGTGACGCGGGCAAGGTCGCCCAGCTCAACGCCGAGATCACCAAGTCGCTGCAGCAATGACGGTGACACTTACCAGGCGCGACGGGAAGGCGGTGCGGGGGGTCGTCCCGGCACCGCCTCCCTGGTGGCGGACCCGGCGGGCGCAGGGCTGGGTCTACGCGGCCCCGACCGCCCTGATCGTCGGCGTGCTGTTCCTGGCACCGCTGGCACTGGTCGTCTGGATGTCGCTGAACCGCTGGCCGCTGCTCGGCCAGGCCACGTTCAACGCGCCGGACAACTACCTCAAGATCGCCGAAAATCCCCTCTTCCTCGACGCGGTGGGCTTCACGCTGAAGTACACGGCCATCACGACCGTGCTGCTGTCGGCCGTGGCGCTCGGCCTGGCCCTGCTGGTGCAGGAGCGCAGGCCCGGTGTCGGTTTCTTCCGTACCGCGTTCTTCCTGCCGGGCGCGGTCGGCTTCGCCGCGGCGGCGCTGCTCTTCTACGGCATGCTCAACAACGACTTCGGGCCGATCGACCCGATCCTGCGTGCCCTGGGCCTCACCGACGAGCCGGTGAAGTGGACCGGGACCCCGAACACGGCGCTGTTCTCCACGATCGCGCTGGTGCTGTGGCGGTTCGCCGGATTCAACATGCTCATCCTGCTCACCGGGCTGCAGTCGATCCCGGTCGAGGTCTACGAGGCGGCCAGGAGCGACGGCGCGAGCCGCCGGCAGATCTTCACCAGGATCACGTTGCCACTGCTCCGTCCCACGCTCGCGCTGATGCTCGTCCTCAGCGTCACCGGCTCCCTGCTCGCCTTCGACCAGTTCTTCATCTTCACCAACGGCGGCCCGGACAACAGCACGGTCTCCATGGTCATGGTCGTCTACCGCGACGCGTTCTTCCGCTTCGACCTGGGCGGCGCCGCGGCGCTGTCCGTCGTGCTGCTGGTCGCCCTGGTCGCGCTCAACGCCCTGCAGATGCGGGTGCTCGGGAGGTCGAAGTGAGAAGACCGGTGAGAACGCCCTACTACACCACGATGTCGGCCCTGGCGGTGCTCTTCCTGTTCCCCCTGCTGTGGAGCGGCTGGTCCTCCTTCGACGGCGGGGTCGGGAACTACCTGGAGATGGCCCGCTTCGGCGAGGGGGTCGGCACCTACCTGACCAACAGCGTGCTGGTCTCGGCGATGACCGTCGCCGGCACGCTGGGAGTCTCCGCCCTGGGCGGCTACGCCTTCGCCCGTTTCGACTTCCCCGGCAGGAACCTGCTCTTCCTCGCCACGCTGGCGATCCTGATGGTGCCGTACGCGACCATCCTGATCCCGCTCTACGTCCTGCTCGGCTACCTCGGGCTGCAGAACTCGCTGGTCGGGCTCGCGCTCGTCTTCGTGATGTTCCAGCTGCCGTTCGCGCTGTTCATGATGCGCAACGCCTTCGAGGCGATCCCGCGCGAGCTGGAGGAGGCCGCCCTCGTCGACGGCTGCGGCACGTTCCGCGCCTTCGCCCGCATCCTGCTGCGCGCGGTGCGGCCCGCCCTGGTCACGGTCGGCCTGTTCGCCTTCCTGGCCTCGTGGAACGACTTCTTCGCCCCGCTCATCCTGCTCAACGACGGTGCGAGCTTCACCCTGCCGGTGGCCGTGGTCAGCATGACACAGCGCACGTTCGGCGCCGTCGACTACGGCATGTTGCAGGCCGGCGTCATGGTCATGGCCGTGCCCTGCCTGATCCTCTTCATCCTCCTCCAGCGCCACTACGTGCGCGGATTCATGTCAGGAGCCCTGCGTGGTTAGTCCCGTCATGCCCTCGGCGGGGGTACTGTCCCCGCTCGGTCTCGAGGCCGTACGGCTCGCCCCGGGTTTCTGGGGTGACCGGGTGGCGCTCAACCGCGAGGTCATCATCACCCACTGCCAGGAGTGGATGGAGCGGGTCGGCTGGATCGGCAACTTCCGCGGCGTGACTCCCCGGCGGGGCCGGGAGTTCTCCGACTCGGAGATCTACAAGCTGCTGGAGGCGATGGCCTGGTCGGACCACCCCGCCCTGGACGAGCTGGCCGCGACCGTGGCGCGGGCGCAGGAGGAGGACGGCTACCTCAACACCCGCTGGAGCGGGCGGCGCTACACCGACTTCGAGTGGGGCCACGAGCTGTACTGCTACGGCCACCTGATCCAGGCGGGCGTCGCCAGGCTCCGCGCGCACGGCGAGGACACGCTGACCGAGGTGGTCCGCCGGGCCGCCGACCACGTCTGCGCCCGCTTCATGGACACCGAGGAGACCTGCGGTCATCCCGTGGTGGAGACGGCACTGGTCGAGCTGTACCGCGTCACCGGGACCGAGCGCTATCTGGAGATGGCCCGGCGGTTCGTCGAGCGGCGCGGCCGGCCCGCCCTCGGCGAGATCCAGTTCCATCCCGCGTACTTCCAGGACGATCTGCCCGTACGGCGGGCGCGGGTGTTCCGCGGGCACGCCGTACGCGCCCTCTATCTCGCCTGCGGCGCGGTGGACGTGGCCGTCGAGACCGGTGACACGGAGCTGCTCCAGGCGGTCCGGGCACAGTGGGAGCGCACTGTCGCCCGGCGTGTCCACCTGACCGGCGGGATGGGCTCGCACCACTCCGACGAGGCCTTCGGCGAGGACTTCGAGCTGCCGGCCGACCGCGCCTACTCCGAGACCTGCGCGGGCATCGCCTCGATCATGTTGTCGCACCGGCTGCTGCTGGCCACCGGCGACGCGCGCTACGCCGACCTGGCCGAGCGGACCATGTACAACGTGCTCGCCACGGCGGTGGCGCTGGACGGGCGCTCGTTCTTCTACGCCAACCCGCTGCAGGTACGGGTTCCGGCCGAGCCGTGCGAGGGGGTCAACCACGGCGCCGAGGGCGGCCTGCGCTCGCCCTGGTTCGACGTGTCGTGCTGCCCCAACAACATCGCCCGCACCCTCGCCTCGCTCCCCGCCTACCTGGCCGCGGCGGACGGCGACGCCCTGCGCATCCACCACTACACGCCCGGTGAGATCCGCCACGACGGTCTCGCGCTCCGGATCGAGACGGACTACCCCTGGTCGGGCACGGTTACCGCGCACGTCGTCGAGGGCCGGGCCGGCCGGATCTCGCTGCGCGTACCACCCTGGGCCGAGGGCGCGACCCTGACCTACGGCGGCGTGTCGCATCCGGCCGAACCCGGCTACGCCACGGCCGAGGCCGACTGGCGGCCGGGAGACCGGATCCGGCTCGACCTGCCGGTGCGGCCCCGCTGGACCTTCCCCGACCGGCGGGTGGACGCGGTGCGCGGGTGCGCCGCCGTCGAACGCGGCCCGCTCGTCTACTGCGCCGAGTCCGCCGCCGACGAGCCGCCGCTGGCGCGGGTCACGGCGGAACCCCTCGCGCCGGTCGAGCGGCACGTCGACGGAGCCGTCGAGCTGGACGTCCCGGCCGCGCTGACGCCGCCGGAGGACGACGCCTGGCCCTACCGGAGCGATCGGCGGGCGACGACCGGACGGGAGATCCCGCTGCGGCTGATCCCCTACCACCGCTGGGGCAACCGGGGTCCGGTCAGCATGCGCGTGTGGTTGCCGCTGGCCTGACCCGCGCCGTTCCGCACCGCCCCGGCGCCCACCGGTGTCGCCGGCGCGGTGCGGACCGTGCCGGCGACACCGGTGGGCGCCGCTCCGGATCAGGACGCGCGGGCGGGTCGTGGCCATCCGGCCCGGCTGTGATCTCTTCGAGACGGGCGGCCGGTGAGCAGCACTCCGTACCGGGTGCCTCAGCGCCGGCCGAGGGTGTCGATCGCACCGATCATGATGTCCCAGAAGCGGTCCCGGTCGAGTACGGTTCCGACGTCCGCGTTGGGCTCCCAGTCCATCCGGCCGTGCAGGTCGGCCACGGTGGCGCCCCGGGTGTGCACGCCGTCCAGCTCGACCCGCAGGCCCACGCGGACACGCGTGAGGACCGCGGGGTCGATCAGGTAGGCGAGGGTGATCGGATCGTGCAGCGGTGGCGCCTCGAATCCCCAGGTCTGGTGGTAGCTGGAGCCGAAGAAGGTGAGAAGTTCCACGCAGACACGGGCCAGCGGGGTGTCGAGCGCGGCGATGCGGTCGAGGACGTCCGCGGTGACGAGCGCCTGGTGGCTGACGTTGAGACCCACCCAGGTGGTCGGGACGCCGCTGCCGAGCACCTCCGCCGCCGCCTCCGGGTCGGCGTAGATGTTGAACTCGGCGTAGGGCGTGTGGTTGCCGCGTTCGGTGGAGCCACCCATGATCACGATCTCGCGAATCCGATCGCGGTCACCGGGGTGACGGCGCAACAGCGTGGCGATGTTGGTCAACGGCCCGATGGCCACGACCGTCACCGGCTCGTCGGCGGCGGCGAGCGTGTCGTGGATGAGCTCGACACCGTGGCGCGGATCGAGGGGCACGTCGGGCTCGCCGAAGGCCGGGCCGTCCAGCCCGCTCTCGCCGTGCACGTAGTCGCCGATCTCCAGCGGACCGGCGAGCGGCCGGTCGCAACCGGCCGCGACCGGCACCCCGGCGGCCCCCGCCAGGCTGAGCATCCGCCGCGCGTTGAGAGCGGTCTTCGCCACGGTCTGGTTGCCGGCGACGGTGGCGACCGCGCGCAGGTCGATCGCCGGGTCGGCCACCGCCAGCAGGATGGCCAGGGCGTCGTCGTGACCCGGATCGCAGTCGAGGATCACCGGGATCGGCATGTCAGATCTCCTTCGCCAGCCAGCGCACGGCCCGGGTGAAGAGAGTGCGGTAACCGTCCCAGGTGACGAACTCCTCGGGGCACCAGTGCGGGGCGATGTCGGAGGCCCAGGCGAGGGTGCGGCCCGCCCCCGCCTGCCGTACGGCGAGCAGCGGGTCGGCCCCGACGGTGGCGAGCAGCCGGGCGTCCTCTGGGACCTCGAAGCGGTTGTAGCCGAGCAGGTCGGGCCAGTCGGCGGGCAGCCCGTCCACGATGGGATGGGCCGGATCGACGACGACGCCCGGAAGACCCTGCGGGGCCTCCACCCGGTCGTCGTAGGGGGAGATCCGGGCCGGGAGCACCCGCTCCACGGGGGTGCCGCGGAAGGCCGCCTTCGCCTCGATGCCCTGGAAACTGAGGTAGCCGCCGGCCATCGCCAGGCCGCCGCCCTGCTCCACCCAGCTCTCCAGCACGTCGAGCCGGTTCACCGACTTCCTGCTGTGCAGCCAGGTGTCGGGGTGCAGCAGGATGCTGTTGGCGCCGATGTCGGAGAGCACGACGACGTCGTAGGCCGCCAGCTCGTCGAGCGTCCCGGGGAACAGCTTGGGCACGTCGTGCGCGGGCAGGTGGTCGACCTCGATGCCGTCCGCGACCAGTGCGTCGCGCAGTGGCTCGAAGCCGGTGTGGTACGTCGTGGTGGTGAACGAGTCGAAACCCTTGTAGTGGGTCGACTCGCTCACCCACGTCTCACCGGCGACCAGCACGCGGGTCATGATTTCTCCTTCAGGGTTTCTTCGCGGTGGTGAAGAGCTCGCACGGGTTGGCGACGAGCAACTGGGTGGTGTCCTCGGAGGTCAGCCCGTGGCGGTGCAGGCGCGGCACGAAGTGCGTGAGGATGTGCGCGTAGCCGGTTCCACCGTTCCTGACCAGCATGGTCTTGAGGAACACGTCCTGGGAGAGCAGCAGCCTGCCGCCCAGGCCGGACCGGACCAGCCAGGCGACGGCGGCCGCGTTCTCCTCGTCGCACGGCGACTGGCCCTCCCCGGGGTAGAGGTAGTCCATGCCGCACATGTCGTATCCGAGGTAGGCCCCCCGGGCTGCGAGGGACACCTGGTAGTCGCGCTCGTGCAGGCTGGGGTTCATGTGTGACAGCACGGTGGCGCCGAGGAGGCCGCCCTCCTCGGCGACGACGTCGAGCACCCGGTGGCCGTACCGCACCCACCCTGGCAGGTGCACCGAAAGCGGCACTCCGGTGCGGGCCTGGGCCCGGGCGGCGCCACGGAGCACCTTCTCCTCGGCCGGGGTGAAGTCCGGGGAGATCCCGATCTCACCGATCACCCCGGCACGCACTCCCCCGGTCCCGTCGAGCAGATCTCGCTCGATCTCGTCGGCGACGTCGGCGGCGCTCATGCCGCGAACCCGGGCCGGGTGGGTGCGTTCCAGGTAGAAGCCGCAGCCCATCACGATGTTCAGACCGGTGGCGCGGGCGATGCGGGCCAGCTCCGCCGGCGCGCGGCCGATGCCCTCCGGGGTGACGTCCAGCACGGTGCGGCCCCCACGGGCCGCGAACCGGGCCACCTCCTCGATCGCCACTCCGGTGTCGTCGAGGGACACGTTGTCGCGGGAGAGGTAGGGATCCGACCGCAGCCGGCCGAGGAACTCCATCCGCACCGGCGAGCCGGCGATCAGCTCACCTTCCGCGTCGCCCTCGGGGGCGGGGTGCCAGGCGCTGGCGCCGTCGTTACGCAGGTGCTCGTGGCAGAGCGTGATGCCGAGTTCGGCGACGGGCACCTCACCGAGCACCGTGGAGACGGTGACCGCCTCGGACACACCGGTCATTTCCGTACCGCTCCGAACTTCGCCCACACCTTGTTGTTCGCGAAGATGGCCAGCAGCAGGATGCCGCCCTGCACGATCTGCACGTAGAACGGCGAGACGTGCAGCAGTACCAGGCCGTTGGCGATGACGCCGAGGGTGAGGGCGCCGAAGATGGTGCCGAGCATGCTGGCCCTGCCACCGAACAGACTGGTCCCGCCGAGCACGACGGCCGTGATGACCTCCAGCTCGAAACCGGTGCCCGCGTTCGACGACCCGGAGCTGAGCCGGGTGGCGATCAGCACTCCGGCGAGCGCGGCGGCCAGACCGGCCAGCACGTAGACGGTGAGCCCGATCCTGCGGGTGTTCACACCGGTACGGCGCAGCGACTCGCCGTTGGAACCGAGACCGATCACGTAGCGGCCGAACGGCGTGCGGGTGAGGACCAGCCAGCCGAGCAGTGCGACCACCACGGCGATGATGGCCGGCACCGGCACTCCGGCGATGCGGCCCTGGCCGAGCTGGACGATCCACAACTCGCCGTCGATCGGGGTCGAGTAGCCCTCGGTGGCGCGCAGGGCGGTGCCCCGGAGGATCGAGAGCATGGCCAGGGTGACGATGAAGGCCGGGACGCCCTGGTAGGAGGAGAACCAGCCGTTGACGAATCCGATCGCCGCGCCGAGCGCGAGGATCGCGATGAGCGCGAGGCTGGGGTCCCAGCCCTGCTGCAGGACGATGGCCAGCAACGATCCGGACAGCGCGACCGTCGAGCCGACCGACAGGTCGATGCCGGAGGTACTGATCACGAAGGTCATCGCGACCGCGACGATCAGGGTCGGGGAGATCTGCCGGATCAGGTTGAGCAGGTTGCCGACGGTGGCGAAGCGGTCGGCGGAGAACGAGAAGAAGATCAGCAGCAGGACCAGCACCGCCCCGATGGCGATGGTCTGGGCGTGGCTGCCGATGTGAGCGGTGAGGCGGGCCGACCGGGTGGTGACCACCCTCTCACTGGCGACGGTCATGACCGCGCTCCCTCGGGCTGGTCGTGGGCGACGATCTCCGACACGAGCCGCTCCAGGCTGGTGCTGCGGGCGTCGAGGTCGGCGCGGAGCGTCCCCTCGTACATCACGCAGAGCCGGTCGCAGACTCGGAACAGGTCCTGGAGGCGATGGGTGATCAGGATCACCGAGACCCCCTGGGCGGAGACGGTCTTGATCAGTTCCAGCACGGTCTCGACCTCGGCCACGGCGAGCGCGGCCGTGGGCTCGTCGAGGATGAGCAGTTTGGGGCCGAAGGTGACCGCGCGGGCGATGGCGACCGCCTGCCGCTGGCCGCCGGAGAGCCCTCCGACCGGGATGTCGGTGAGGGGGATCCGAATGTTGAGCGCGTCGAGTTGGCGGCGCGCGTCCCGGTGCATCCGCTGGATGTCCAGCAGCAGGCCACCGGCCCGGCGCGGTTCGCGGCCGAGGAACAGGTTGCCCGCCACGTCGATGTCGTCGCAGAGCGCGAGGTCCTGGTAGACCATCTCGATCCCCAGCTCACGGGCGTCACGGGGAGTGGCGAAGGACACCTCGCGACCGTCGAAGACGATCTGCCCGGAGTCCGGCACCACGGTGCCCGCGAGCACCTTCATCAGGGTGGACTTGCCGGCGGCGTTGTCGCCGACCAGTCCCACCACCTCACCCGCGCCGACCCGCAGGTTGGCCCCGCGCAGCGCGTCGACCATCCCGTAGCGTTTGCGGATGTCGCGCATGACCACACGGTCCGTGCCGGTCGCCTCGTATTCGCTCATAGGGGTCTCTCCGCCGCTCACTTGAACGTGGAGCGGTACTTGTCGACGTTTTCCTTGGTCACGATCGTGACGGGCACATCGATGGTCTTCTTGGCCTGCGCGCCTCCGACCAGTGCCTTGATCTCCTTGACCGCCTCGTAGCCCTCGGTCCTGGGGTCCTGCTGCACGACTCCGGCGACGAAGCCGGCGTCGATGCCGTCGATCGCCTCCTTGGTGAGGTCCCAGCCGAAGACCTTGACCCGGTCGTTCGCGTTCTGCGACTTCACCGCGGCCACCGTGCCGAGCAGCGCGGGCTCTCCGGTGGCGTACACGGCGGTGAGGTCCGAGCGCGAGGTGAGCAGGTTCTCGGCGGCGGCCAGGGCGGCCTCCTGCTTGTTCTGCCCGTCCACGGTCTGGACGATCTTGGCGCCGGCCGCCTCGACGGTCGAGTTGAAACCGTCCTTGCGCAGGTTCTGGATGAATGAGTTGAGCGCGCCGACCACGCCGATGTTCGGCACGGCCACGTTCTGCTCCTTGGCCCACTCGTTGACGAAGGTGCCCATCTGCTTGGCCGCCTCGGCGTTGTCCACGCCCACCTGGGTGTCGACCGCCGGGGAGTCCACGATCGCGTCGACGGCCACGACCTTCAGTCCCGCGTCCTTGGCGATCTTGACGGCGGGCTTGATGCCCTCGACGTCGATGGCCACCACGATGACGCCGTCGAACTGCTGCTGAACGAAGTTGTCAATGGCCTCGTTCTGCTTCACGGAGTCGTCGTTGGCGTTGAAGATCGTGAGGTCGACGCCCGCCTCCTCCGCGGCCTGCTGGGCGCCGGCGTTCATCTCGTTGAAGAAGATCGCCTGCTGGTTGATCTGCACCAGGCCGATCTTCGGCTTTTCTCCGCCGTCGGCCGAGGGCGCGCTGCCGGCGGAATCCGTGCCGCCACATGCCGCGGCCAGCAGACCGGTTGCAAGGATCGCCGTGACGGCGGTCAGGCGGGTGAAGCGAGTCGGTCGTGCCATCGAATCAGCCTTTCGAGACGCTGATACAGGGGGGCTTGGTAATCGATTACCAATGTCCGGGGATGGTAGCGACCAGGGCAAACCCTCGTCAAGGTGACGTAAGGCCGTGGACGCTCTATGGTTCTAACAACCCGCACCTGAGCGACCTCACGTGGCGGGGAGGCGACCGGTTATCCTCAGCGCGACCAGGGAAATCGATTACACAACATGGGCGTGACAATCCACGACGTGGCCAGAGCGGCCGGCGTCTCCGTGGCCTCGGCCTCGCGTGCCCTGTCCGGCCGCCGCAAGGTCACCCCCGAGGTGGCCGAGCGGGTGAAACGGGCCGCCGCAGAGCTGGGCTACCGGCCGAACGCCGTCGCCAAGGCACTGCGCGACCAGACCACCGGAACGATCGGCATGATCGTTCCCGGCATCGGCAACCCGTTCTTCACCACGATCGTCGAAGCGGTGGAGCATCAGCTCCAGGAGACCGGGCGCGACCTGCTGCTGTGCGCCTCCCTGTACACGCCCGAGATCGAGGCCCGACGGCTGAACACGTTGCTGGCCCGGCGGGTGGACGGCCTGATCATCAGTCCGTGCGACTTCGAGGCCAGTGCGCCGGCCGTCCTGAACGCCGCCCGTCAGGTGCCCCTGGTGCAGGTGGACCGCTACATCGAGGGCGGCGGAGCCGACTGGGTCGGCGTGGACGACGACTCGGCGCTGGCCCAGGCGGTCGACCACGTGGTCGCCGGAGGAGCACGCTCCGTCGTCTTCGTCAGCAGCCGCCTGATGAACTCCTCCGCGAGGTTGCGGCTGGCCGGCTTCCAGCTCGCCACGGCCCGCGCCGGGATCGTCTCCAGGTCGCCGCTGCTCGGCGAGTTCACCCTCGCCTGGGGCTTCGAGGCCGGGCGGTCGCTCCTGGCCGACGGCCCCCTGCCGGACGCGGTGGTCTGCGGGAACGACGAGATCGCGGTCGGCCTGCTGCGAGCGCTGCGGCTCGGCGGCGTACGCGTTCCCGAGGAGGTGGCGGTGGTGGGATTCGACGACGTCGGCCACGCGGCGATGTGCGACCCGCCGCTCACCACCGTGCGCCAGCCGGTGGAGGAGATGGCTGCCGAGGCGGTACGCCTGCTGGGCCAGGTGCGGGTGGGCGAGCCGCGGGCCGCGCAACGCATCGCGATCGCGCCCCGGCTCGTCGTACGGGAGACCAGCCGCCTCGTGACCGGAGGAACCATGACCGGGGACGGTCAGGAAGGCGAGGAAACGACATGACCGACGTCGTGGCACTGACCCGCGAGCTGATCAGGATCGACTCGGTGGGCGGCGGCGAGGCCGCGGTCGCCGAGCCGCTCGCCCGCAGGCTGGAGGCCGCCGGTTTCGAGGTGCGGGCGCACGACCACGCGCCCGGCCGTACCGGACTGGTGGCCCGATGGGGCACGGGGGTGCCCGTCACCCTCACCGGTCACCTCGACACGGTCCCGCTGGGCGGCCGGCCGTGGACGCACGAGCCGCACACCGCGGAGGTGGACGGCGACCGGCTCTACGGGCGGGGGTCCAGCGACATGAAGGCCGGGGTGGCCGCGCTGGTCGTCGCCGCCGAGCGGCACGTGCGCGGGCCGAACCACCGGGTGGCACTGGAGATCGTCCTCACCGCGGGAGAGGAGACCGGCTGCGAGGGGGCGATCGACATGGTCGCCCGTGGACTGGTCAGCCGGTCCCGGGGGCTGCTGGTCGCCGAGCCGACCGCGAACCGCGCCCTGCTCGGGCACAAGGGCGCGCTCTGGCTGAAGGCGACCGCCCACGGCCGGACCGCCCACGGCTCGATGCCCCACCTGGGCGACAACGCGATCTACAAGCTGGCCCGCGCGATCGGCGCCGTCGAGCGCTTCGATCCCGGCGTGTCCCCTCATCCCTGGCTCGGCGCGCCGACCGTGAACGTGGGGACCGTACACGGCGGGATCAACGTGAACTCCGTCCCCGACCTCGCCGAGGCGACCGTCGACATGCGCACGGTCACCGGTCAGGACCACGCGGAGCTACGCGAGCGGCTCCGGGAGAGGCTCGGCGGGGAGACCTCGCTGGAGGTGCTGACCGACCTGCCCTCGGTGTGGACCGACCCGGACGACCCCTTCGTGCGGGTCCTGGTCGCCGCGGGGGCCCGTCCCCCGGGCGAGCGACCGGCCGCCAGCTACTTCACCGACGCCTCGGTGCTGGCCGTCGCCTGCGGTGGCGCCCCCACCGTGATCTGCGGCCCCGGGGAGCCGGAGCAGGCGCACGTCACCGACGAGTACTGCGAGATTCCCCGGATCGAGGAGGCCGTCGAGATCTACGCCGGCGCCCTGGCGGGACTCTCGGCCCCATAGGCCCTGTCCTGCGCTCCGTTCCTCGGCGGAGGTCGCGAACGCGCTGCGGGAAACCAGCCTGCCTTCCCATGCCGGGACCGAGGTGGATCTGCGCTCCCGGCGCTAGGGTGCGTCGGCGATCTCCCCGAGGCGGGCGGCCAGTTGCCCGGGTTCGCCGTCGACCAGCGCGGACACCCCGCGCCACCAGGCGAACCACTCGCCGCTGCGCCACATCCAGTCGATCCGCTCGATGGCGGCGATGACGTCGCCCCTGTTGCGCCAGACCGCACCCGCCTGTTCCGCGGAGGCGCCCTGGCGCAGCGCCCAGGTGTGCAGGATCCCGGCCGCCTCGGCGTCGACCGGCTGCTCGTACGGGTCGGGGTGCTCGTCCAGCCGGTGCGGGCCCAGCCCCGCGGCGACGCCCCAGCTCCACTGGGCCTCGGCGGGACGGGAGTAGCGCAGGGAGTCGAAGTCGAGGTTGGAACCGAGCTCGTCGTCCGTCCGGCGCAGGACCAGCGCGTCGAGGCGGCCGCCCGCGTCGAAGGAGACCACGATCCGCTGGCCTGGGCGCGCGTCGGGTGGCAGCTCGACCCGGTCCTCGGCCTGCCAGGAGTTGAGGTCCGCGACGGCGGCGGGGCGGCCCCAGGTCTCGTCCGCCGCGTCGTCGGCTATCCAGGCGGCGAGCATCTCCAGGACCGTCAGGTCGGTCCACGGCTCGATCGCGGTGGAGCTCCAGAGCACCTCGTCCGGCGCGGGCAGCTTGCCGCCACGCTCGCGCCGCCACCACCGCTCGCCGAGCTCGCGGGTTCCGACCAGCAGGGCGGCCAGCGCGGCGAGCTCGGTGGATCTGCGGGTGAGAGGGGCGCCTCGGGCCAGTTCGACGGAACGCGCGACACGGTCGGCGCCCAGCACCGCTCCCGCCTCGCCCAGCAGCAGGGCGGCGTCCGGCCGCTCCTCGCCCAGTAGGTCACGGATCAGTCGTCTGGCCTCGGTCCTCGCGTCCTCCGCACGTCCCTCACGCATACCGACACGGTACGCCGGGAGATCCTTAGGCGCGAGCGTCACCGGAGGACGGTACGGCCGTGCCGTCGTCGCCGTCGTCGCCGCCCTGCGGCTTCGCGGTGAGATAGGCGGCTCTTCCCACCATGTAGGCGGCCACCGCGGCCGTCACCACCTGGTAGACGGCGACCAGGATGATGACACCGGCGATCTTCCAGCTGGGGTCGCGCAGCCACATGGCGAGCAGGATGAGGTGGAGGCCGAGCACCTGGGGCTTGGTCGCGGCGTGCATGCGCGCCAGGGTGCCGGGGAACCTGACCATGCCCACTCCCGCCGCGAACGCCAGCGTCGCCCCCAGCAGCAGGCAGACGGCCGCGGCCACGTCCATCGCGGTCATCGGGCACGCCCGGAGAAGAACCTGGCCAGCGAGACCGAGCCGACGAACCCCAGCAGGGAGAGCACCAGCAGCACGGGCAGCATCGAGTACTCCCGGTAGGTCGCCGCCCCCGCCCCGATCGCGCAGATGACGACGGCGGTGAGCACGTCCAGCGAGACGGCGCGGTCCAGCATCGTCGGACCGCGCACCAGGCGGTAGAGCGTCATCGCCGCCGCGGCGGCGAGCAGCCCCAGCGTGATCAGGTAAACCGTCGTCATCGCACCTCCTCCTGATCCGCGCGGGTGCCGAAGGCGGTCACGATGCGCTTCTCCAGCCGGGTCACGTCGTCCTGGGTGACCTGGCCGACCGTCGACGGGTCGCCGGGCACGCCGAGCACGTGAAGCAGGAGCGTTCTCTCCCGGACGTTCGCCTCCAGCACCAGGCTGCCCGGCAGCGCCGACAGCGCCACCGTCACCAGCACCGCCATCGGCTCCGACGAGGCGCGCAGCCTCACCTCGACGACCTGGACCGGCGGCGGTCTGCCCAGTCTCAGCGCCCAGAAGGCCACCCGGAAGCTGGAGATCACCATGTCCCGCGCGAAGCGGACGAGGAACAGCAGGATCCCGACAGGGTGCAGCCGGATGCCGGTGTCCTGGATCGGCAGGGGCAGCAGCCACACGAGGACCAGCCCGACCAGCAGGCCGCCGAGCACGTTGCCCACGCTCAGGTCTCCCCAGAGCAGCAGCCAGATCAGCGTCAGCCAGAGCACCTGCGGCAGCGGCACGGGTCTGCCCAGCAGCCGTAGCACCGTGAACGCCGGGCGGGGCTCGCTCATCGCTCACCGCCGAGCACCGCGGAGATGTACGGTTCGCGGGCCAGCAGTTCCGCTGCGGCCCGCTCCGACAGGGCGGACAGCGGGCCGGCCAGCACGGTGAAGGACAGGGCCAGGGCCACCAGGGCGGCCGTGGAGGCGAACATGAGCTTCGGCATGGTGACGGAGGTGACGATCGTCTCGCCGACGGGCCCGGCGGCGGGCCTCGGGTCCGCTCCGTCCCCGTCCCCGTCCTCCTGGGTCTCCAGCACGGTTCCCCCCTCGGTGACCATTCCCTCGGGCGGCACCCGCCAGAACGCCTTGTTCCAGGTCGTGGCCACCGCGTACAGGGTGAGCAGGCTGGTCACCAGCCCTCCGGCGACCAGGGTCAGGGCCATCGGACCGCCGTCCGCCACTCCCGCCTGGATCAGCCCGAGCTTGCCCAGGAAGCCTGACATCGGCGGGATGCCCGCCAGGTTCATCGCGGGCACGAAGAAGAGCACCGCGATCACGGGTGTCAGTTTCGCCAGACCGCCGAGACCGTCCAGGGAGGTGGTGCCGGTGCGGCGCTCGATCATGCCGGTCACCAGGAACAGGCTCGTCTGCACGGTGATGTGGTGGGCCACGTAGAAGATGGCACCCGCCATGCCCTGGACGCTGAACAGGGCGACTCCGAACACCATGTAGCCGATATGGCTGACCAGGGTGAAGGAGAGCATCCGTTTTATGTCGGTCTGAGCTACCGCCCCGAGCACCCCGACGAGCATGGTCAGCAGCGCCGCCCACATCAGCACGCCGCCCACCGGGCCCCCGGGGAACAGCAGCGCCTCCAGCCGGATGATCGAGTAGACGCCGACCTTGGTGAGCAGCCCGGCGAAGAGCGCCGTCGCGGGGGCGGGCGCGGTCGGATACGAGTCGGGCAGCCACGCCGACATCGGGAAGATCGCGGCTTTGACCACGAAGACCAGCAGGAGTGTCAGCTCGACCAGCAGCCTGACGTGCTGGGGCAGCACCGAGAACCGCTCGGCCAGCTGCGCCATCGACACGGTGCCCGTGGCGCCGTAGGCCACCGCGATCGCGACCAGGAACAGCAGTGACGAGGCCAGTCCTATCACCGTGTAGGTGGCGCCCGCCCGGATGCGGGACTCGGTCCCGCCGAAGGTCAGCAGTACGTACGAGCCGCCGAGCAGCATCTCGAACCCGACGAAGAGGTTGAACAGGTCCCCGGACAGGAAGGCATCCGACACTCCGGCGACCATGATCAGGTAAGCCGGGTGGAAGATCGACAGCGAGGCCTTGTACTCCTGGTCGGCCCAGGACTGGGACAGCGAGTAGATCATCACGCAGAGCGTCACCGCGGAGGAGACCGCCAGCATCAGTGTGGAGAGCCGGTCGGCGACGAGCGCGATGCCGATCTGCGCGCCCCAACCCCCGGCGCGGGCCACCAGCGGCCCCTGCTGATCCGCCGCGAACAGCAGGACCAGCGACACGAGCAGCACCACCGTGAGCGTGCCCACACTGATGAGCGCCTGCAACCTGCGCAGCCGCTGGCCGATGGCCAGCTTGAGACCGACGGCCAGCAGCGGCAGCACCACGGGCACCGGGATCAGCGCCTCCATCAGTCCTCCCCCTCCAGCTCGGGATCTTCCGCCCTGGCCTGTCGTGCCCGGTCCTCCCGGATCGCGGCGCGCATCTGCCTGCGGGCATCGCGCTGGCGGGCGCGGAGCCGTTTGCGGATCTCACGCTCGCGCGCCGCCTGCTCCCGCTGCCTGCGGGCGAACTCGGCGCGCACCTCACGGAGGCGCTGCTCCCGGCCTTCCTTGGAGACGTCCTCCGCCTGCTGGGCCTCGGCGAAACGCTCGGCGAGCCGCTCGGCGGACAGACCGTCGTTCTTGTGCTCCTGCAACCAGCGGCCCAGGTCGACGTTCACGTCCAGGATCCGCTGCTCCAGTTCCTCGGCCTCCCTGCGCTCCCACTCGTGGTGTTCCTCCTCCAGCCGGGCCAGCTCGGCGCGCTGCTCGCGGACCAGCCGCTGGTAGGCGGCCTGCCGGTCGAGCACGGCCTGGCTCAGCTCGCCCTGCCTGGCGCGCAGCCGCACCTGGCGGTCCTCGGTGTCGTCCTGCACCTCGTCGGCACCGGTGAGCTGCCAGGACCGATGGATCATGGCGAGCAGGAAGGCGGTGACGCCCAGCGTGATGACGATGGAGGTGAGCACCATGGCCTGCGGCAGCGGGTCGGCCATCCGCTCCGGATCGGAGGCGCCCAGGATCGGCGGTTCTCCCGGTGGCCCGCCCACGGTGAGGATCAGCAGGTTCACCCCGTTGCTGAGCAGGATGACGCCGGCCAGCAGCCGGACCAGGCTCCTCTCCAGCAGCAGCGTGACCCCCGCGGCCACCAGCACGGCGACCACCAGGAGCGGCAGCGCGGGCGCGGTCACCGGCCCTCCCCCTCGGCGATCTGCCGATCCAGTTCGGCGCCCAGGCTGCGCAGGATGTCCCGCACCATGCCGATCACCGTGATGTAGACCCCGAGGTCGAACAGGAGCACCGTCGACAGGTGCAGCTTGCCGACCAGCGGGACGTACAGGTCGGCGGAGAGCATGTCCAGCACTCCGGCGCCGCCCAGCAGCCCCACCAGCGCGGTGAGCGTGGACAGCAGGAGCCCCAGCCCGATCATCACCCCGGGGGCGACCGGCGCGGCGGCGGCCAGCTCGTGCCTGCCTCCGGCGAGGTAGCGCAGGACCAGCGCGAGACCTGCCACGATGCCTCCGGCGAACCCGCCGCCCACCCCGCTGTGCCCGGTGAACAGCAGGAAGACCGAGACCAGCATCACGGTGTGGAAGGTCACCCGGGCCACGAACTCGAGGACCACCGTCCGCTGCCCCTGCGGCAGGGTGGTCGCCAGCCAGTACGTCCGGGGCTCCTCCCCGGTTCTCTCCGGCGGCGGCTGCGGCGCGTGCGAGCGTCTGCGCAGGAAGATCAGGCCGGTCATGCCGAGGGTGAGCACGACGAGCACGGAGCTCTCCCCCATCGTGTCCCAGGCCCGGATGTCGACCAGGAGCGCGCTGACGATGTTGGCGGCCCCGGCCTCCTTCGCCGCTTCGGCCATCAGCGTGCCGATCGGTGTCGCCTGCCGCGCGTTCATCGCGAACATGCCGGCCCCCGCCAGCACGACACCGCTCACGATGCCGAGGGTGAGCCGCGCGCCGAACGACAGCCGTCCCCGCTCCTCCCTCGGCCCGAGCGGAAGCCTCCGCAGCACCAGCACGAACACGACCAGGCTCAGCGTCTCGACGAGGAACTGGGTCAGCGCCAGGTCGGGCGCGCCGTGGACGAGGAAGAGCAGCGCCGTGCCGTACCCGGTCAGGCCGGCCAGCAGCACGAGCACGATGTGCGCGCGCACCCTGAGCGCGATGGCCGTCGCGGCGATGACGAGCACGCCGATGACGGGCTGCTCGATGCGGTCCCAGGCCACCACGTCCAGCTGGAGGACGGGTCCGGGGCCGTACAGCAGCGAGAAGGCGCCCACCGCCGCCACCAGGACGAATGCGATCATGAGGTAGTCGGGCAGCGAGCCGCGCTGGACCACGCCGGTCAGCTGCAGGGAGAAACGTTCCAGCCCGCGGACCAGGCCCCAGTAGGCCCGGCCGGAGTCGATCACGTGCAGGGTCTCCCCGATCCGCGCCAGCGGCCTCCTGGCCAGGAAGAGGAGCGCTCCACCCGCCAGCGCGACGGCCGAGAGCAGCAGCGGCACCGGAGCACCACTCCACAGCGCGAGGTGGGTGCCGTGGCCGGGCCCGGGGAAGGTGTCGGTGTAGCTCCGCATCGCCTCGCCGTAGCGTGCGGCGAGCGGGGCGACGGCGAGGCCGAGCGCGGAGAGCAGCGCGGGCGGCAGGAACAGCGCGGCGCCGAAGGAGTGCACGGGCACCGGCTCGACACCGGGCTTGACGGCGAAGGCGCCCCACAGGAAACGCGCGCTGTAGCCGGCGGTGAGCGCCGACCCGAGGACGACTCCGGCGAGCACCACCGTGTCGATGCCCCGTCCGGTCAGCAGCGACTCGAAGGCGGCCTCCTTGCCGACGAACCCCAGGAACATCGGGATGCCCGCCATCGAGGCGGCGGCCCCGGTGGCGATCGCGGCCAGCCACGGCGCCGAACGCCGCAGGCCGCTCAGCTCTCGCAGGTCACGGGTGCCGGTGGCGTGGTCGATGATGCCGACGACCAGGAAGAGGGAGGCTTTGAACAGCGCGTGCGCGAGCAGCATTCCGACCCCGGCGATCGCGGTGTCGCGGGTGCCCGCGCCGAACAGCACCGTCAGGAAACCCAGCTGGCTCACCGTTCCGTAGGCGAGCAGCTTCTTGAGGTCGTGCTCGCGCAGCGCCCGCCAGGCGCAGAGCAGCATGGTGAGCAGGCCCAGGGGTACGGCGGTCCACCGCCAGGCGGCGAGCTCCCCGAAAGCCGGTCCCAGGCGGGCGAGCAGGTAGATTCCCGCCTTCACCATCGCCGCGGCGTGCAGGTAGGCCGAGACCGGGGTCGGCGCGGCCATCGCGGCGGGCAGCCACATGCTGAACGGGAAGACCGCCGACTTCGACAGCGCGCCGACCAGGATCAGCACCACCGCCACCGTCACCAGGCCGCCGGACGGCGGGCTCTGCACGATCCGCGAGATGCGGTACGTTCCCGCCGCCTCGCCGAGCATGATCATGCCACCCAGCATCGCCAGGCCACCGGAGGTGGTGACGATCAGCGCCTGCATCGCGGCGCGGCGGCTGGTCCTGCTGGCGGGGTCGTGGCCGATCATCAGGTAGGAGAAGACCGTGGTCAGCTCCCAGAACACGTACAGCAGCAGCAGGTCGTCCGCGACCACCAGCCCGAGCATCGCCCCGGCGAAGGCGACGAGCACCCCGGCGAACCGGCCCAGCCCCTCGGCGTCGGCGGAGAAGTAGCGCGAGCAGTACAGCACGACCAGCGCGCCCACGCCCGTGACCAGGGCCATCATGAGCAGGGCCAGCGCGTCGGCGCGGAAGGACAGTCCCAGGCCGAGGCCGGGCGCCCAGTCGTGGTGTGACTCGACGGGGATGCCGGTCAGGGCGACCCAGATCGTGTAGCCGAACCCGCAGGCCGGTGGCACGGCGAGCATGAGGAACGCGGCCCTGCCGAAGCGGCGCACCAGCGCCGGAGCGATCGCCGCCGCCACGGCGTGCAGGATCAGCAGCGGCTCCATGTTCCCCCGTGACCCGTCGTGGCAGACGTACGCCAGGATCCTAAAAGGCGTAAGTTTGCCTGGTCAAACGCGCGGAGCGCTGACCCGAACACCGTAGATCCTTCACCTCGGCATGATCGACTCCTCGAATGTTCCTGCTGGCAGGGACATTGGCCCTCCCCGGCACCGCCGTCGGCGGAAGCGCTTACCCTTCTCCTTTTGTGAGCGACGTCACCGCTTCCTGCCGGTGCGGCCGAGCACCCAGCCGATCACCGCGCTGCCGAGCGCGATGCCCGCGCCCATGCCGAACGCGGCGAGGAGCGACCAGGCGGGGACTCCGGCCCGGGGCTGTTTCGCCGGGCGCTCGAAGACGTGCGCGGGGCCGACCTCGACCGGTGCTTTCGCTTTCGGTGCGGCGGACGCGGCGACCTCCGCGGGTACGGTCGCGGCGGGGATCTCGCCGGAGACACCGGATACGCCGGAGACGAGATGGCTCTCCACCGCGGAGAAGAAGTCGCCCGCGGTCTTCCTCGCGACGGAGCCGAGCATGCGCTGGCCGACACCCCCGATCATGCCGCCGATCACGGCCTCGGCGTCGTAGTCGATCCGGGTGCCGCCCTCGACCTCGCTGAGACGGACCCGCACCGTGGCGTCCACGGTGCCGGGGGCGCCCTGGCCGCGGGCCCTGAGCACGAACCGTTCCGGAGCCTCGGGCTCCGACAGGGCGACCTCGCCCTGGTAGACGCCCTTGATGGAGGCCACGCCCGCGGTGACGGTCATCCGGTAGGTGTCCGGGCCCGTCTCCTCAAGGCGCTCGCACCCCGGAATCGTGCGTACGAGCACGGCCGGGTTCTGGAGCGCTGACCACACACGATCTCTGTCGATGCCGAGCACGGCACTGCCTGCGAGCTTCACACCAGCACCCTAGGCAATCTCGGGGCGGGCGGATAACAGCAACATCTGCCCGCCGGCGCGGCCCTTCGTTGTCAGTGCTGCCGCCCTGGCGCACGAGACCGGCCGGGTCAGCCGGGCGCGGGGCTTCCGGCTCGCAGGGACGCGCCCACCTCGTGCAGGTGGCGCAGCGCCTGCGCGTACGAGCTGACGATCCCGGTCTCCAGGTAGTCGACGCCCAGCTCCTGGCAGTAGGCCTGGACGATCGGCTGGGCGCGGCGCAGGTTGGGCATCGGCATGCTGGGGAAGAGGTGGTGCTCGATCTGGTAGTTGAGCCCGCCGAGCACGGTGTCGAGGACCCTGCCGCCGCGCACGTTGCGCGAGGTCAGCACCTGGCGCCGGAGGAAGTCGAGCTTCTCCTCGCCCCTGAGCATCGGCATCCCCTTGTGGTTGGGCGCGAAGGTGCAGCCGAGGTAGACGCCGAAGATCGCCTGGTGCAGCAGCAGGAAGGCCACGGCCTTGCCCGGCGACAGCACGGTGAACAGCGCGCCCAGGTACAGGGCGGCGTGCACGGCCAGCAGCGACGCCTCCGCGGCCCGGTTCCTGGTCGTCGGGCGCGTCAGGGCCCGGACGCTGGACACGTGGAGGTTGAACCCCTCCAGCGTGAGCAGCGGGAAGAACAGGAAAGCCTGCCGGCGGCCCAGCAGCCTGGGCAGTCCCCTGCTCTCAGCGGCCTGCTCGTGCGACCAGATCAGGAAGTCGGGGGCGACGTCGGGGTCGTGGTCCTCGTGGTTGGGGTTGGCGTGGTGGCGGGTGTGCTTGTCCATCCACCAGCCGTAGCTCATGCCGATGGCGAGGTTTCCCGCCACCAGCCCGGCGAGCTCGCTGGAACGGCGGGAGCGGAAGACCTGGCGGTGTGCCAGGTCGTGGGCGACCAGGCCGATCTGCGCGAACACCACCGCGAGGAAGGCGGCGACCAGCAGCTGGTACCACGAGTCGCCGACGGCGAAGAAGACGGCCCAGCCGCCGACGAAGGACGCCGCCACCAGGCCGAGCCGTGCGGCGTAGTGACCGGGGCGCCGGTCCAGCAGCCCCGCCTGGGTGATCCGGCGCGACAGGCGGGCGAAGTCACTACCCCGTTCCGCGCTTTCAGGGGGGATGGGGGGATCCGCGTCGTCGATCGCGGTGGAGTTGGTCACGGTTCTCCTCAGATGGGCCGGATCACTCGACATGACAACGTCAGCCGGCGACGCCACATATCCGCGTCAACCGAACATCACGCCTTTCCCAGGATTGCGCGGCTGCCGTGATCGCAAACCCCCGCTTCCACCCCTAATCGTGGTAGTGCTGACCCTACCCCGCCGAACACCGCGATCATCGGAGTACGAGAACATAGCCACTCGGATCATCCTCGCGAGGCATGATCGATCAGACTCCCGGCTGCTGGCAGGATGGTCGCCCATGGCATCGGGGACGTACTGGACGACAAGAGCGGTGGCGGCGGCGACGGCCCTGGCGGTGAGCGCCGGGTGCGCCACGGGCCCGGACGGCGGGGCCGACGAGGGCGCCGCCCCCGTGCCGGGCGCCTCCTCCGGTGCGGGGAAGGCACCCGCCGACGGGAACGGCCGGGCCGCGAGGACACCGGCAGGGCCGCCGGGCGCGATGCCCAGGCCCGGCGAGGTGGGCGTGATCCCCCGCCCCGATGACGGCCTGCCTCCGGTGATCAGCTCCATTCCCACCAGGCGGAAAGTCGTCTTCCTGACCATCGACGACGGCTGGGAGCAGGATCCCGGCTTCGTGGCACAGGTCCGCGACCAGCGGATCCCCGTGGCGGCCTTCGTCACCCGCGACGCCGTGGAGGCCAGGGGCGCGACCGATCCGACCGCCCAGGGCGGCAGGTTCCTGGGCGCGGGCAAGTGGAGGTACGTACGCGACCTGCGCGACGCGGGGGCGACGATCGAGAACCACACGCTGACGCACCCGAACCTGCCCGCACTCGGCTACCAGGGACAGAAGGCCGAGATCTGCGGCACCTCCACGCTGATCCGCAGGCACACCGGCACCGCGCCCACCCTGTTCCGCCCCCCGTTCGGCAACCACAACACCCTGACCCGCAGGGCCGCCAAGGCCTGTGGCATCGACGCGCTCCTGCTCTGGACCGCGACCGTGCAGCCCGGCGGGAAGATCGCCTACCAGGTGCCCGACAAGAGGCTCCGCCCCGGCGATGTGCTGCTGCTGCACTTCCGTCCGAACCTCGCCCGTGACTTCGAGATCCTGGTCGCCAAGATCAGGCGCCGGGGGTTCGAACTCGGCAACCTCGACGCGTACCTGAAGGCGGCGACCTCGAAGGCGGCGACCCGCTAGCCCCGGCCGGGTACCTCGACCGGCTTTCCGGCCGTCGTCCCGCCGCGGCCGTCACCGGTGACCGGGAGTCACCGAATCCGGGGGGCACAGGCACGCCCGCTTCACACGGCGGCGAGGGCCGTGAATCCGGCGCGCGAGACTCGCGATGTCGCCCGCGCGACGTACCTCGAAATCACTCCGGAGGTGGATGCCCCGGGGGCGCCGCCCGCCCCACCATGAAGTCACGCCTCCGGGGGGATGGCGGGCGGCGGGGGTACGTCCCATGTGACGGGACATGCGTGGAGGTATTCCCCACGGCAGGAGGAGAGCCGGCGCCGCGAGCCGAAGGACGGTCTCGGTCCGGCTGAGAAGTGCGGTCTCGCACCGGACCATGTGACAAAGATCGCACCAGCTCGCGGCGCCCCTCCCGCTTTTTACTCTACAGCTTGTAGTACTACTAGGGATAGAACTACAAGCTGTAGAGCAACAGGCCCGCGAGGGGAACGCGAAGGGAAGATGGACGCACTAGACCTGGCCCGGTGGCAGTTCGGGGTGACCACCGTGTACCACTTTCTGTTCGTGCCCCTGACCATCGGCCTCGGCGTCTTCGTGGCCGGCCTGCAGACCGCATGGCACCGCACGGGCAAGGAGCACTACCTGCGGCTGACGAAGTTCTTCGGGAAGATCTTCCTGATCAACTTCGCGATGGGCGTGGTGACCGGCATCGTGCAGGAGTTCCAGTTCGGCATGAACTGGAGCGAGTACTCGATCTTCGTCGGCGACGTCTTCGGTGCCCCGCTGGCGCTGGAGGCACTGCTCGCGTTCTTCCTGGAGTCCACCTTCATCGGCCTGTGGATCTTCGGCTGGGACAAGCTCCCCAAACGCATCCACCTGGCCACCATCTGGATCGCGGTCATCGGCTCCACCGTGTCCGCCTACTTCATCCTCGCCGCCAACGCCTGGATGAAGCACCCTGTCGGCTACGAGGTGATCGACGGCAAGGCCCGGATGACCGACCTGTGGGCGGTGCTCACCAACTCCGCCGCCCTCGCGCAGGTGCCCCACGTGGTGGGGGCGGCCTTCGTGGTCGGAGGCGGTTTCGTGCTGGCGATCTGCGGCTACCAGGTCCTGAAGGAGCGGCGCGCCGCCACGGCGCGGCGGAACACCCCGAGCGTCTGGCGGACCCCGATCCGGGCCGCGCTGGCCATGACGGCGATCGCCGGCGCGGTGGTCGCGGTCAGCGGGGACATGTCCGCCAAGCTGCTGTACGAGCAGCAGCCGATGAAGCTGGCCGCCGCCGAGGGGCTCACCCACGACACGGCCGGCGCGGCGTTCTCCCCGGTGCCGGGCGTGGAGATCCCCAAACTGCTCAGCTTCCTGTCCACCAACGACCCGAACGCGGTCGTCCAGGGCACGGCGGACATACAGACCCGGTTCACCGAGCAGTTCGGCCCGGCCGACTACCTGCCCAACCTGCCGGTGGTCTTCTGGTCCTTCCGCGTGATGATCGTCTTCGGGATGGCCACGGTGGGCCTGTCGGTTCTCGGCCTCTGGCTGACCCGAAGGCGCCGCGGCGGCGGCCGCCCGCAGCAGGAACTCCCGACCTGGTTCGCCAGGGCCGCCCTGCTGGCGCTGCCGCTGCCGACCATCGCGATGATCTCGGGCTGGCTGCTCTCCGAGATCGGCCGCCAGCCGTGGACCGTCCAAGGTGAGCTGCTCACGGCCGCGAGCGTCTCGCCGGGCGTCAGCCTGACCGAGGTGGCCATCTCACTTGCGGTCTTCACCCTGGTCTACGGCGTGTTCGCGGTGGCCGAGGCCGTACTGATCATCCGCCACGTCAAGGCGGGCCCCCAACCCGCCGCTCCCGCCGTGCCCCTCATCCCGCCCTCTCGCGACGACCAGACCGCGGACGTCCGGCTCCAGCCGACGCTGATGTACTGAAGGCGACGATCATGGAACTCACCACCTTCTGGTTCGTACTCATCGCGTTCCTGTGGATCGGCTACTTCGTGCTGGAGGGCTTCGACTTCGGCGTGGGCATGCTGGCACCGGCACTGGCCGGGAACGAGGCCGAGCGCAAGCAGGTCCTGGGCACGATCGGCCCGGTCTGGGACGGCAACGAGGTCTGGCTGATCACCGCGGTCGGCGCCATGTTCGCCGCCTTCCCCGCCTGGTACGCCGGGCTGCTCAGCGAGTTCTACCTGCCGATCACGCTGATCCTCGTCGGGTTGATCGTGCGCGGCGTCGGCCTGGAGTGGCGCGGCAAGGTCCAGCACGCCTCCGACCGCGTCTGGTGCGATCTGGGCGTGCTGGTCGGCAGCGCGCTGCCCGCGTTCCTGTGGGGCGCCGTCTTCGCCGATCTGCTGCGGAACAGCGCGGTGGCCGCGCTGGTCGGCGGGGCACTCTCCCTCTCGCTGTGCGTGCTGCACGGAGCGGTGTTCGTCGCGCTCAAGACCTCGGGGCCGGTGCGCTCCCGTGCCCGGCACGCCGCGATGATCGCCGCCGCGGTGGCGCTGCCCACCGCGGTGGTGGCACTGCCGAACATCCCCGTCACCGACGCGGTGGCCGCCGGCTGGTCGGCGGCCCCGTGGCTCTGGGCGGGCGCGCTCGCCTCGATGGCGGCCCTGGCCGCGGGGATCGCGCTGACCTGGCGCGGCCGGGACGGCTGGGCGTTCGCCGCCACCGCCTCGTCCATCGCACTGGGCGGCGCCGCCCTGTTCGGCGCCCTGTGGCCCGCCCCGCTCCCCGGCCTCACCGTCGCCGAGGCCGCCTCCGGCCCGTACACGCTGGGCATGCTCACCTGGATCGGCCTGATCGCGCTGCCGTTCGTACTCGGCTACCAGGCGTGGTCGTACTGGGTCTTCCGCAAGCGCCTGGTCGCCGAGGTGTCCTGAGACACCCCGGCCCGCCTCTCACGGGTCGGGCCTCCCGCTTCACCGCCGGTCGCCGCTCGCCGGGAGGGACCCGTCGCGGGGCGTTCAGTGCAGGCCCAGCCTGGCGAGCGGCTCGACCAGTTCCCTCTCCTCGTACGACAGGTGGGACAGGAGCGTGTCGGTGAGCAGGTCCATGGCCGCTCGCAGTTCCTTGTGGCCGTCCGGCCGACCGACGAAGGCGACCAGCGCCCGGTCGACGCCTTCGAGGACCTCGTGGATGGCGTGGTGCTCCTGCTGGAGGCGGTCGACGACGGGCGCGAGCCTGGGGTCCGAACGGCGCAGGTGCGGGAAGAGGCTCTGGTCCTCCAGGGTGTGATGGGTCGTGACGAGGCGGCAGTAGGACTCGCAGTACGTGCCGACGGTCCAGTTGTTCTGGCGCATCGTCATCGTGTTGATGTGCGAGCGCGCGGCGCCGGGGTCCATGACACCGGTGGTGACCTGGTCGACGAGCCCGCGAATCTCGGTGAGCTCCTTGCGAAGGTGGTCGTGGATGTCGACGAGGTGCTGTCCGGCCGCCCGCTGCCGAGAGGTGTAGACGCGGTCCGGGTCGGGATCGGGCCCGGTCGGACGGGTGCTCTCGTCCCAGACCTGGACGTCGGCGAGCCGGACGCCGTCGTCCGGGGTGGGGGTGACTCCCAGGGCGGGCACCACTCCCCTGACCTGGGCGGGCGGGACGACGGCCGCCGACGTACCGCGTACCTCGGCGGCGGACGGCCCCGAACCGCCGCGCTCGGCCGCGACCAGTTCGCGGACCCCGGGAACGACCTCGGCGGCGAAACGCCGGACGTCGTCGGGGTCGTCACTGGCCAGGATGTAGGCGCTCATCCCCTGGGTGAGGGTGAGCTCGGCGAGCTGCTCGGCCCAGACCTCCGCCGGCCCCCGCAGGAAGTCGCGCCCCGAGCCGGTGAAGGCGCCGGAGATGTTGTACAGCCGCCGGACGTCACCGGGTGAGCGTCCCGCACCGGTCGCGGCCTCGTCGACGGCGGCGTTCATCGCCGGGAGCGCGTCCGGGGCGGCGTAGGCGCTGCTGGGCAGCCAGCCGTCCGCGAGCCGCCCGGTCAGGCCGAGCATCCGCCTCTTGTAGGCCCCCAGCCAGATGCCGACGTCGTGGGCGGGCGCCGGGCCCGGGTGTGCTCCCCAGACGCGGTGGTACCGGCCGTCGAGGCGGACCGACCCGCCGCCGGTCGCCCAGACGGCCCGGATGACCTCGATGCCCTCCGCCAGGGCGTCGACCCCCTGGGCGGCGTTCAGCCGGGGGCCGCCGACGGCGGCGATGGCCTCCCAGAAGGCGCCCGCCCCGAGCCCGAGCTCGACCCGGCCGCCGCTCAGGATGTCCAGGGTCGCGACGCTACGGGCCAGTACCACCGGCGGGCGGAGCGGCAGGTTCGCCACGTTCGGCGACACCCGCACCGTCGAGGTGCTCGCCGCGATGACCGACAGCAGCGTCCAGGTGTCGAGGAACCGCGCCTGGTACGGATGGTCCTGCACGGTCACCAGATCCAGGCCGACCTGCTCGGTGAGCCGGGCGAGCGCGACGACCCGCTGAGCCTGCTCGGCGACCGGCGTCAGGAAGGTTCCGAACAGCAGCTCGTGCCCGTAGTCGGCCATGTCTCTCCTTGGAATGTCATGTCAGATGTTCGGCACTTGTGGCATGACAGATCGTATTTAAAGCAGATAGATTGTCAAACAGAAGGTCTTTTTCGCCTTTAGTACTGATAATCTGGCGGCATGTCCGCACCCCAACGTCCCGGCACGGAGACCTCGGACGCCCTGGACAGCGACCTGGGCTGGACCCTCGGGGTGGTCTTCCGCGCCTACGTCAGGACGGTGGACGCGCTGTTCGGCCACCTGCCCGGCGGGCCCAGGGGCTACCAGGTGCTCGCCGCGGCCGCCCAGGAACTCCCCGGCGGCCAGGGAGCGCTGGCGCAACGCCTGGGCATCGACAAGACGGTCATGACCTACCTGCTGGACGACCTGGAGCAGGCCGGCCTGGTCGAACGCCGCCCGGACCCCGCCGACCGGCGCAACAAGCGCGTCGTCGCCACCGAGCACGGCAGGGCGACCTGGGCCGACGCGCAGACCCGGCTCGAACACGCCGAGGACCATGTCCTGGCCCCGCTGGAGGAGGCGGACCGCTCGGTCTTCCGCGAGCTGCTCAGGAGGCTTGCCGTCCAGGCCGACAGCCTGGACCCGGTGCACGACACCTGCCGACTCGTCACCGAACTGGCCCCCGACGCCGCCCCTCCCAGACCACGCCGCTCCGCCCGCCGCTGACCGCCCGCCGACCGCCCGGTGTTCGCCTGCGTGCTGCCCGAGGGTCGGCACATCGACTTCCCGGACCGCCACCGATTCGACATCGCCGCCGGCGGACCCGGCCGGGGACTTCGCCCGCTGCGTGACCCGGCCTATGACGGCGGCGAAGAGGATTGGACTCTCCCACCGTGGGAGAGTCCAGCATGATGGCGTGCAAGACGAACTTCTCACCATCGGGCGCTTCGCCCGCCCGGCCGGTCATCCCCGTCCAGGAGAGCATGGCATGACCATGGTCGCAGACATGGACACCCGCGGTATGCGGCACTGCGAAACGACAACTCTGGGGGCGCTGCTGCGGCACGAAGGACTCGATCTGTCCGAGCCCATGCTCTTCGGCCTCGGCTCCGGCCTGTCCTTCGTCTACTGGGACAGCAAGAGTATGGGCTTCCCCTTCCTCGGGGGACGGATCAAGCCTTTCGAGCTCACCAGAAACCTGGCCGCCGGACTCGGGCTGGAACTCCTGGTCCAGGAGACCACCTCCCCCCGCAGGGCATGGCAGAACGTGGTGGCCCCGATCGACGCCGGCCACCCCGTCGGACTGCAGCTTGACAGCCACCACCTGGACTACTTCGGGTCGAAGGTGCACTTCGGCGGTCATGTCGTCGCCATGTACGGCTACGACGACCACGACGCCTACCTGGTGGACACCGACCAGCAAGGCGGAGCGGTATCCACCAGCCTGACCAGCCTCGCCCGGGCCAGGGCCGCGCGCGGCCCGATGACCGCCAGGCACCGGTCCTTCACCCTCACCGCTCCGAGGAACCCGCCCTCCCCACGAGGTCAGATCATCCCCGCCATCACCGCCTGCGCCGACGCCTTCCTCAACCCGCCCATCGCCAACCTGGGTCACCGCGGCATCGAGAAGGCCGGGAGGCTGGTGCGCACCTGGCACCAACGCACCGACAACCCGCGGCGGGACCTGCCGCAGGCCGCCCTCCTGATGGAGAAGGCCGGCACCGGCGGCGCCCTGTTCCGTAATCTCTACCGCGACTTCCTCGCCGAATGCGTCCAGCTGCTCGACAGCGGTCACCTGCGCACCGGTCACACGCTGTACACCGAGGCGGCCACCCTGTGGACGGAAGCCGCAGCACTGATCGCAGAAGCCGGTGAATCAGACGACGCGCGGTACCTCGTACAGGCGGGCACCGTCCTCTGCGATCTCTCACGCATAGAACGCGAGGCCATGCGGGCACTGAGCCGCCTGGGGAGTGAGAGCCCAGGCGCGATCCAGCCCTGACGGCCTTCGAAAACCAATACCGGCCCCTCCGGCGGGCCGACGGCCTCACCGAGCCCGTCCAGGCTGATCCCGCCCGGCCCGGACGGGCCGCTGGTGTTCGAGAACGGCAACACGGTTCAGTGCCTCGCGGTCTCCGCCGACGGCCGCCTGGTGGCCGCCGGGTGCTGGGACGGCGTCCTGCTGTGGGACGTCGCCACCCGGCGGCGGCTCCGGCAACCCCTGGAGACCGGCCAGGTCCACACCGTGACCTTCAGCGCCAACGGGTCCGTCCTGGCGGTGGCCGCAGGTAACGACGTGCTGCTGTACGACGCCGGCGGCCTGCGTACCGCCTGAGGGCGCGGCGATGAGAGCTCAGCCCGCCGCGCGGCGCAGGTCGAACAGCTCACGCCGTCCACCCTGGCCATGCACCCTCCACGTGGCACCGCCCTGCCCGGAACCGCTTGGCCTTCCCTCCAGCACGACGAACTGCTCGTTCGTGATCGAATAGGGGCGCATACCGGTCGTCTCGGCACCCACCTCTTCGGCGGGCACCGGCGGTTCCGCGTATCCGTGGACCGCGTCCTCCTTCTCGTCGAGCCAGCCAAGGCGGAGCACGTTCCCGGGGGGAAGATCGGTTCGGTGCAGGGCCTCTGGAAATCAAGCCCGAACCCCCGCATGCACTCCTCCAGCAGTGCGAAGCGGGAGGGCCAAGTGCGGCACCGTACCGGACTCACCTTCTGCGCGCCCTCGCGCGACAACGACGGCTGGATCCAACTGCTGACGCAGATCGCCACCGCCAAGCGGCATGGCCCGGTCGTCGGCATCACCGACGATCTGTCCCGCCATTCCAGCTGGAAGGTCCGCCAGTGGCTGCTGCGTCACCCGCGGATCCGCCAGGTGTTCATCCCGGTCAAGGCGTGCTGGCTGAACCCGGCCGGGGGTGGTGGCGGCCGCTGCGCAAGGCGGCGTTCGCCGGGCAGACCTTCGCCGATGCCACCGAGATCGCCTAGGCGGTCGCCGCCGCCCAGCTCAACGCCCGCGCCAAGCCCTGGGGCTGGGGCTGGAGCGGCCAGCACCCCAGCCCCCCTCCGCCGCACGTTCGTCCACCGGCTCTGAGGAACACAGCACCAGTCGCCCCCAAGTCTTTTCCAAGTATGCTCACGCATTCCGTCGGCAGGACATCAGGTATTCGAGGTGCAATTCTCACCGAAGCCGTTCATGAAACACGCCCCTCTTCATGAAGGGTGGAAAGAAAATGAAAGCTCACTGTGCAGGACGTCCGCGTCGGCGAGCCGACCGAAAAGACTTTCCGCCGTGGGCGGAAATCCACTGCAATCACTTCAAGAATGAAACGACCCGCACGATAGCGATGCCGCAGCAAGGAAGGCAGTGGGGCCTGATCAGTGCTTTCAGGTCTTCGGAATTTAAGACGACGTGTTCATCTAGATCCTAGGATAGCCCACTAGATCGGCGCGCGAATATATCACGGAAGATACACATAGGAGCACATAGGCGTGAGTGAAAAATCGTGGCAGCTGCTGCGGAGTTGGCTGGCTTATTTTCTGGCCGCCGCGATCCCGATCAGCGTGTTGGTGGAGGATTCTCAGCCGTGCGTCTCACCGCCCAAGGGCACTTGGCCGCAAACGGCCGCGAGCAGTGAGACCGACATCTATCTGCCACTCACCGCGGCGGGAATGCCCCGCATCTCCGTTCGCTCACATGGGGAGACCGTCTTCTCCGCGACCTACCAGACGGCCCACGAAAACAAGGTCGAGGTATTGTCCTACTCTCCCATCGTGAAGAACGGCGATCCGGCGGCGGCGCTCGAAGAGGTTCTTCAGGAGTCGGCGACCGAAAGCCACTGGAGTCGGGGTCGGGGTCGCCAGTTCGTCGATACCTGTCCCGGCGGTATCGTCGTGGTGCGGACCGCGCCGCTCGGCGGCGCCGCCGCCTGTTACCCGTCGACGCTCTTCAAGGATCCGAACACCTACGAGAGGGAACCGGGCGCGGTGTGTCTTTTCGCCGATCGATGGTCCGGAGCGACTCTGAACGGGCACGGTATGACCGTGGACGAACTGATCGAGGTGATGTCCCGCCTGCGACCGGCCATCCAGCTCCCTTTTTCCCAGAACACGCCTGCCCCTTCGGATACGATCGGCACGCCCCGTGCCCAATCCGGCGCCTGAGTGTCTCCGGACACAGGAAGAGACGAGGAGGGGCTTTTCTACGCGTTGATCCTCTTCAGCACCGCCTGGGACCACAGCCGTCCGGCCGAATGATCCGCGACGACCTCGTCACTCCGGAGATTGAGTCCTGTCCGGCCGAGAAGACCCGGCCATGGGGACCCTGAAAACGCCAAGGTTCAGCCGGCGACGGCGCGACGCAGGTCGAGCAGCTCCGAGGGTGAGATCGGCATCCTGTCAATCCTGATGCCCTCGGCGTCCTCGATCGCCGAGAGCGGGATGAACCCCGGCTCCCCGCTCCCCTTGATACCGAGGGTCGCAGGCGATCCGACTTCTTCTGGTGGCGGTGGCCGTCTTATGGTCATTGACGCATGTCGGCGTAAGGGGGGATGGTTATGGTCGAGGAGCAAGGCAGTGCCGCTCTGATGGCGGACACGGCCGTGGTGGGCGCCGCGTCGGCCGGCGACAAGGGGGCGTTCGGAGCGCTCGTCGAGCCTTTGCGGTGGGAGTTGCGAGTGCACTGCTACCGGATGCTGGGCTCCTACGACGACGCGGAGGACATCGTTCAGGAGACGTTCCTGCGGGCATGGCGCCGCCGGGAGACCTATGAGGGGCGGTCGACGTTCCGGGCCTGGCTGTACCGGATCGCGACGAACGCATGCCTGGACCTGATCGACCGGAACAAGCGGCGGGCCGCGCCGTACCGGGTTCCGCCGCTGGTGGAGTCGGGTACGCCGGTGCAGCCGCCTGCTGATGTGTCGTGGTTGCAGCCGGTCCCGGATCGGCTGCTGGAGCCGGCCGTCGACGGGGCCGAAGGACCGGAAGCGGTGGCGGTCGCGCGGGAGACGATCGAGCTCGCCTTCCTGGTGGCGATCCAGCATCTCCCCGCCCGGCAGCGAGCCGTGTTGATCACCAGGGATGTGCTGGGCTGGCCCGCCACCGAGACGGCCGCGCTGCTGGACACCAGCGTGGCGTCGGTGAAGAGCACGTTGCAGCGGGCGCGGGCGACGCTGAGACAGCACCTGCCCCAGCGGCGCGAGGACTGGGCGCCTTCGGCCGAGCCGAGTACGGACGAGCGCGCGCTGTTGCGACGTTACGTCCAGGCGCATCAGCGAGCCGACCTGGACATGCTCACCGAGTTGCTCGCCGAGGACGTACGGATGACGATGCCGCCACACCCGGCGTGGCTGGTCGGGCGGGATGCGCTGCTGACCCTTACCGGACAGGTCTTCGACTCCGGCTCGGAGTGGTATCACGGGCGCTGGCACTGCGTGGTCACCGGCGCGAATCTCCAACCCGCGGTCGCGCACTATGCCGAACACTCCCGCGCACCCGAGACCAAGGACCTGGCCGGGCGGTTCCGCGGCCAGGTGCTGGATGTGCTGCGGATCGACGGCGGCCGGATCACCGCGATCACGTCGTTCGCACCACGCCACTTCGCCGCGTTCGGCCTGCCCCTGGTCCTGCCGTGAACGTGGGATTCCAACGGCGCGAGGTGCCCCTGGCCGGTGAGGTGCCGGCTGGAATTCCTGCACGGCTGAGCCGGGCACCGATTCCTTTTCCGGCGCCGTGCCGTCATACCTACAAGCCCAGCAGCATCGCAGCGTACGAGGGAGGACCCCATGTCGAACAGGCAGGACACCGCGCTGGCCGAGCTCGACCGGCTCGTCGGCACCTGGAAGGTGAGCGGCGAGGCCACCGGCCAGGTCACCTACTCCTGGCTGGCAGGCCGTCACTTCCTCAAGCAGGAGGTCGACCTGCGGCAGGCCGGCCAGCCCATCACCGGCATCGAGATCATCGGCCGGGAAAGGCCGTTCGGCGCCGAGGAACCCAGCGAGGACATCACCTCCCGGTTCTACGGCAGCCAGGGCGAGACCCTCGACTACGTCTACGAGCTCAACGGCGACACGCTCACCATCTGGAGTGGCGAGAAAGGCTCACCCGCCTACTACCGCGCCCGGTTCAGCCCCGACGGCGACACCCTGTCCGGGGACTGGGTCTGGCCCGGCGGCGGCTACCACGCCGAACAGACCCGCGTCCGATGACCGACACCACGACCACAAAGCGACTGCTGACCGCTGGCGCGGTCGCGACCCCGCTGTCCTTCACGCCGAGGACCAGCGGCGGAGGTCCGGGAGGGGCGGGAAGATCAGGCGGTCGCCCGACAGGGTGGGCAGGGCGAAGGCGACGGCCTTGCCGGGGGTGGCGGTGGTGAGGGTGATGGCCGGATAGGTCTGGCAGTGACCATCGGAGAGCCGGTGGGCCAGGAGCAGTCCGCGACCGTTCTCGGCGAGCAGCGGCAGGCCGATCTCCTCGACCGAGTGCAGCAGGTTGAGGATGAGGCGGATCTCGTGCGGGTCGGGGTCGCCGTCGACGATCTCGCACCAGGTGGGGATGCCGTCCAGGCTGAAGATCCGTAGCTCGTACGGGGGGCGGGCGTGCTTCTCTGCGTTGGCGGCGAGTTCGGCGACGATGAGTTCGGCGGTGTCAATGTCGTCCTCGGGCAGGCCGGCCCGCTGGAGCACCTCCCGGACGACGGCGCGGGCGCGGCGCGAGGCGGAGCCGGGCTGAAGGACCTTCACCAGCGCACGGATGTCACTCTGCCCCGCCGCGCCACCGTCCCGCCCCGTTGTCCCGGCGTCCGGCCCCACCGCTCCGCCGCCCAGCCCTCCCACCTCGGCGCCCAGCCCTCCCATCTCGATGTCCAATCCCACCGCCTCGGCGCCCGGCACCGTCACCCCCGCGTGTCGCCTCTTCATCTCGGTGTTCGGCGCCGTCGCCCCGGTGTCGTGTACTGACGGGGTGGTGCCCTGCCCGGTCGCGCCGAGGTGTTTCCAGCTCTGGTCCGGCAGGGGCGCCGGGCTTTCGGCCGGGTGGTGTTGGGCACCCGGGGGGATGTCGTCGGCTGACCGCATGAGCACGCTCCGTTCACTGTGGGGGCTGTGCACAACAGGAAAGGTCAGGGTGACCGGAGGGGGGAACGTCAGCGTCGCTCGTTGGCCGTTGGCCGATCTCGTTACGTTCCGGAGGCGGACGTTAACTGAACGTTTTCTCGGAGGGTAGCGACCGAAGGTCTTCGAATATCACAATGAGTTGTCATTCGATTACCAGGGGAGAACGGTCGTGGGTGAACTATGCGGCGGCAAGGGGCGTCCGGAGCTGGCCAGGGCGCGCAAGCGACGGGGGATGACGCAGGAGGCGGCGGCGGAGGCGGTCGGAGTGTCCGCCGCGGCCTGGGGGCGGTGGGAGCGGGGCGAGCAGGGAGTCCGGGCGTACAGCCGGAAGCGGATCGCGGCCGTGTTCGAGGTGGATGCGGTGGAAGTCGAGCGCTGGATAGAAGGGTGGGCCTTCGCGGCGACATCATCGTGGCCGAACGCTGACTTCGGAGACGGTTCGCAGGCGGCTACCGTGAAGGCGGTCACGCATCTGTGGAGGTGTGAGTTGGACTCATCTCGGCGCGAGATGCTGGCCACGTTGCCGTTCGTGCCCGCGGCCCTGGGCGAGTGGCTGGTCTCCTGGAGCTACGGCGTCCCTGCCGAGTCGACCGCGCACCACGGATCCGGGCCGGTCGTGGGTCTCTCCGACGTCACCCGGATCAACGAATCCCGCAGGGCGTTCAGCCAAATGGACCAGCAGTTCGGGGCTGGAGTGGTGCGCCCGGTGGTCATGAACTATCTGAACGGCAGCGTGACACCGCTGTTGCGTGGTCGCTACAACGACAAGGTCGGGGCCGAACTGATGGTCGCGGCGGCGGGGATGACCGAACTGGCGGGCTGGACCGCCTTCGATCTTGGCCAGCACGGCAAGGCCCAGCACCACTTCGGCCAAGCACTCAAACTGGCAAAGGCCGGAAACGACCTTTTGGCAGGGGCCTGGGTGCTGATGACGCTGACACAACAGGCGATTTATCTGCAGCAGCCCAATTGGGCGGGATGGCTGGCCCGCGCCGCCGTCGACACCGCGCGCCGGGCCGGAGCTCCCCCACGTGTCATGGCATTGATGCTGGTCAAGGAGGCCGGAGCGACAGCTTCGCGGACCAAGGGAAACGGGATCCCTGGCGGACATGCCGCCAAGCAGGTCGAGCGGCTGCTCGCCGAGGCCGAGCACGCATATGACCAGGGTTCCGACGATCGTGACCCAGAATGGCTTGCCTCATACGGCAGGCCGGGGCTGGTCGCGGCCATGGGCTGCTGCTGGCAACAGATCGGCGAGCATCGGCGGGCGGTCACCTTCGCGGAAACAGCGATACAGGGCTACGACGGGCGCTTTGTCCGCGCGGCGCAGTTTGCCCAGGTCAACGCCGCCGAGGCATACCTCGGGACGGGTGAGTTGGAGCAAGGGATCACCCGCGCACGGGCCGCGATTCCGGCGATCAAAGCGCTGGCCTCCCCACGTCTGGTGGAGCGCCTCCGGCAGTTCGCCGGGCAGCTTGAGCCGTACAAGGGCAGCATGATGGTCCGCGAGTTCCGCGACCACCTCAACCACGAACTCGCCGCCTGACCTTCACCCGCCCGGCAGCCTGCGGCATCGAAGCCCTATGCGACGGGGGCGGCGGTGACGGCGTCCTTCGTTCGGCCGGAGGCATCGAGGCTGCGAAGGACGCCGCGTAACGCCCGGCTGGCGTAGCGGGATTTGCGATGATGTCGTCCCTTGTCCGGCCAGAAGCATCGAGACTGCGAAAGGCGCCGCGTAACGCCCGGCTGGCGTAGCGGGATTTGCGATGATGGCCAGGCGGAAGTGTGGTTCACGGAGCGCGGAAGGGGTGAGGTGATGACGTACGACCCGAAATTGGCTGCCGCGCTGTCAGGCGCCACGCTCCGCCAGCTCGCACATTGGCGCAAGGCCGGCGTCAGACGGGGCGCGGTGCTGATACCGGAGATCTCCGGCACGCGACCCGTCCTCTACTCCTTTCGCGATGTGGTGGCGCTGCGAACCTGCGTCAAGCTGCGTAACGACGCCTCACTGCAGAAGATCAGGCGGGCGCTCGACACACTCCGTGGCGATCTGAAAGAACACGACCATCTCTCGTCGTACACGCTGGTCGCCGACGGCAGCAGCATCTACCTGGCCGAGCCGGGTCAGGCGGTCGACCTGGTGCGGAGGAAGGCCAACGTGGTCATCCACGAGATGGTCGATGTCCTACAGCCGTTCTACCGTGACGGCAGGCACATCCCGCCGCTGCTGCGGCCTCGCGCGCACGTGACGGTGGATCCGGCGGTTCGCGGTGGGGTGCCCGTGATTGAGGGCACCCGCGTCCCCTATGACGAGGTCGCCGCACTGCTCCGAGACGGGGTCCTCCCGGAGCGGATCTCCGAGTACTACCCGAGCGTAACCGCCACAGCGGCCCTGGATGCCGCCGATTTCGCCGACTACGTTGACAGCTACGATCCCCCCAAGGAGCCTCGTGAGGCTGCTGCTGGATGAGAACGTGTCCCGGCCGCTCCACCAGGCCATCGCCGCTTTCGTCCTGGGGCATGAGATCGTCCACCTGCTGGATCTCTCGTTGGTCCGGAACACGGGATGAGAACCTCTACCCCCGGGCGGTGGCCGAGGGGTTTCAGGTCATCCTGACCAACGACGCCCGGCAGATGCAACGTCCCCGGGAAGTCGAGGCGATCGCCGCCTCCGGGTTGCATCGGATCGAATACCCGCACAAGCATCCTGGCCTGATCGGACTCGGTCTCGCGATCGCCACGGTCGCCGCCGGACTGCCCGCTGCCCTCACCCTTCTCAGCGAGGCGGACGGGCAACGTCTGGTGACCTTACGCGGCATCGACCCGACCTCGGCCAGCCGCCTGCGCGTCATCGACCCGGTCACGATCTCGCCGAAATACTGGCCGTCTCTGACGTAGCCCTCCTGCTGTGGAATCCGTAAACCAGTGGACGGAAGTCACCTGCACATTGGCTGTTAAGCCTTCGAAGCCGTTCGGTGGCGAAGGTCTCCACCCGCCCGACGACCAGGTCCACGGCCGCGCGCTCCTCCTCCGATCGAAGAGGTCGATCAGCATATAGGCGATCGAGTGCGAGAATTCACCCGCGTTACCGGTGGACGCCAATGCCGATGTGAGCACCACCGCCGGGTCAGCGGTAACAGGGTGAGGAGCGGCATGGCTGATCAACATGTGAACGATGTGGGAGCGCCCAGGCGAGGCCCGGGGAGCGGGGAAGAGCGTGGGGGCCTCGCCTGGGTGGTGACGGAGGCGGCCGCTCCCCAGTACGTCGCGATTGCGCTGCCGCCGCTGACAGGCCTGCTCGCTCACGGGTGGACAGGTGCGGCGTGGGGTCTGCTCGCGGCGGCGTTGTGCGCCGGCCTGCCCGTAGGGGTGATCGCGGTCGGTGTGCGGCGGGGCCGCCTGGACTCGATGCACCTGGTCGACCGGAAATCCCGTAGAGGGCCGATGCTCGCCGGTCTGACCGCGGTGACGATCGGCCTGGTGCTGCTCGCCCTGCTGGACGCGCCGACCATCGTGACGGCGACGGCGGCGGTGATGCTCGGCTGGGTCCTGGTCATGGGTTCGATCACGATTAGGTGGAAGATCTCCTTTCACACGGGGGTGGCCGCCGGGGCGGCTGTCGTGCTGGCGCACGTGCTGCCTGCCGCGGCGACTCTTGCGGTGGGTGCCGCTCTCGTCGGTGTGATCGGCTGGGCGCGGGTACGGGTATCCCACCACACGCCCGCCCAGACCATCGCGGGTGCGGCGGCCGGAGCGGGCGTGGCGTGGGCAGTGCTGACGCTGACGCTCTGACCTCGACGGTCATCGCCCATGTCACGCGGCTGGAACGAGGTCTTCGCGTGTCCCGTTTGAGCCCGGCAAGGGGCCAGGGTGAGCCGGACAGGGTCCGGCCCGCACTTGGGCGGCTTCAGCGGAAAGCGATGTGTTCGCTGGCGATTGGAATCGACGACGCGTTCGTCGCGCGGCCCTGCGGGGGCCGATCACCCGAAAGGTCAGGTTCCGGCTGTGGACCGCCCGGGGGCCGCGCGGCGCAGGTCGAACAGCTCCGAGGGCGAGATCGGCATCTTGTCGATCCTGATCCCCTCCGCGTCCTCGATCGCCGAGGCGATCACCGCCGAGACCGGGATGACCCCCGCCTCCCCCGCCCCCTTGATGCCCAGGGGGTTGAGCGGTGACGGGGTCTCCAGGTGCGCGGTCTCGACGAGGGGCACCTCGGTGGCGTACGGCATCAGGAAGTCCATGAACGAGGCGTTCAGCAGCTGGCCGTGGCCGTCGTAGACCATCTTCTCGTACAGCGCGCCGCCGACGCCCTGGGCGACCCCGCCGTGGATCTGCCCCTCGACGATCATCGGGTTGATCAGGTTGCCGCAGTCGTGCACGACCACGTAGCGCAGGATGCGGATCTCGGCGGTCAGCGGGTCGGTCTCCACGATCGCCGCGTGCATGCCGGAGGCGAAGGTCGAGCGGATCGGCGAGTAGTAGTCGCGCCCCTCAAGGCCCGGCTCCTCCCCCTCGGCCACCGGCGGCCGGTCGAAGGACGAGGCGCCCGCGAACTGGGTCGCCCTGGCCGCCTCGGCGTCGAAGGCGTAGCGCAGCGGGTTGGACAGCACCGCCACCGTCGCCAGCGGGATCGCGCTGCCGGGGGCGCCGACCACCCGCACCTCCCCGTCGACGATCTCCAGGTCGCGGGGGTCGGCCTCCAGCGCCTCGGCGGCGATCCGCAGCGCCTTCTCCCTGACCTTCCTGCAGGCCAGGGCGATCGCGTTGCCGCTCATCACCGCGGCCCGCGAGGCGAAGGTGCCGACCGCGTAGCCGAACCTGCGGGTGTCGCCGGTGACCACCGAGACCCGTTCCAGCGGTACGCCCAGCTCGGCCGCGGCGATCTGGGCGAACACCGTCTCGTGGCCCTGGCCCTGGGAGGTGAGCCCGGTGGAGACGTGCACCCGGCCGTCGGAGGTGACCTGGACGTGCCCGCCCTCGTAAGGGCCGACGCCGGTGCCCTCGACGTAGCAGCCGATCCCGATCCCGATCGCGCGTCCCTCGGCGGCGGCGCGGGCCTTCAGCCCTGGGAAGTCGTCCCAGCCGATCAGCTCCTTGAGCAGCCGCAGCGACTCGGGGTAGTCACCGCTGTCGTAGATCAGCGGCCGGCCGTCCTGGAAGATCAGACCCTGGTCGTAGGGGAACTCGTCGGGCTGGATGAAGTTGGCCGCGCGCACCGCGGTGCGGTCGGCCCCCAGGTGCTCAGCGATGTGGTCCATGGTCCGCTCCATGCAGAAGACCGCCTGCGGGCGGCCCGCCCCCCGGTACGGGGTGACCTGCACGGTGTTGGTGTAGATCGAGGAGAACTCGACCCGGTAGGCGCCGATCCGGTACGGGCCGAGAAGCTGGGTGGAGGTGATGATCGGCACAATGATCCCGTACGGCGTGTAGGCGCCGTGGTCGTGCAGGATCTCGACGTCCAGGCCCAGAATCCTGCCCTCGTCGTCGAAGCCGACCCGGACCGACTGCAGCTGGGCGCGCTCGTGCGCGGAGGAGACGAAGTGCTCGCGCCGGTCCTCGGTCCACTTGACCTCCTGGCCGAGCGTGATCGCCGCCCACGGGACCAGGATCTCCTCCGGCCACGGGTGCACGATCTTCACCCCGAAACCGCCGCCCACATCCGGGGCGACCACCTCGACCTTCGGCAGCGGCAGGCCGAGCTTGGCCGCGATGGCCATCCGGACGCTGGTGGAGGTCTGGGTGCTGGAGTGGACGCGCAGCGAGCGGTCGTCGGCGTCCCAGCGGGCGTGCACGCCGCGCCCCTCCAGCGGCATGGACGCGCTGCGCTCGATGTCGAGCCGGAAGGCCAGCGTGTGCGGCGCGGCGTCGATGGCCTCGCGCGCGCCGAGCCCGGCGGCCGAGGGCACCTCCTGGACCAGGTGCGCGCCGACGTTGCCCGGCACGTCGGCGTGCACGAGCTGGGCGGACTGCGCGGCCTCCTCCACCCCGACCACCGGCTTGAGGATCTCGTAGTCGACCTCGATGAGCGCGCAGGCGTCCTCGGCGAGGTAGCGGTCGCGGGCGACGACCATCACCACGGGCTCGCCGACGTGCCTGACGATCTCGCGGGCCAGCGGGTACGCGGTGCGGCCGTGGGTCAGCGCCGGATGCGGGATGAGCAGCGGCAGCGGCTCGGCGAGCGCGCCCGGCAGGTCCTCCCAGGTGTAGATCGCCACCAGCCCGTCCACCTCGATGGCGGCCGAGACGTCGATGTCGCGGATCCGGGCGTGGGCGTGCGGGGAGCGGACGAACGCCGCCTGCAGCGCCCCCGGCGCCAGGTCGTCGAGGTAGAGGCCGCGTCCGGTCAGCAACCGGGGGTCCTCGCGCCGTTGGACCGGCTCGCCGAACAGTTTCGTGGTCATGATCGCCTCACCGGGACGTGTCTCCTGCCTCGCCCGCCCGCGGGTCCTCCGGGGCCGCCTGGAATCTCCCGCGCCCGCTCAAGGTTCCTCCGCCATGATCTCGGCCGCGCGGTGGACGGACTTGACGATGTTCTGGTAGCCCGTGCACCGGCACAGGTTGCCGGAGATGCCCTCCAGTACCTCCTCGTCGCTCGGCGCCGGATTGTCCCGCAGCAGCGCGGTCACCGTGCACAGGAAGCCAGGCGTGCAGAAGCCGCACTGCAGGCCGTGGCACTCGGCGAAGGCCCGCTGCACCGGCGAGAGCGTGCCGTCCCGGTCGGCGAGCCCCTCCACCGTGGTGACGTCGCGCCCGTCCACGGTGACCGCGAGCGTCAGGCAGGAGCGGACCGGCTCGCCGTCCAGCAGCACCGTGCAGCATCCGCAGACCCCGTGCTCGCATCCGACGTGCGTGCCGGTCAGGCCGAGGTCGTGCCGCAGGCAGTCGGACAGCAGCCGCCGCGCCGGGACCGAGGCCTGCCTGACCACCCCGTTGACGGTCAGCGTGATCTCATGCACCTACGGCCTCCCTGGCGGCGTCACGGAGTGCCTGCTCGGTGAGCACTCCGGCGAGATGCCGCCGGTAGGCGGCGGTCGCGTGGATGTCTGCCTCCGGCTCGATCCGGTCCTGCACGGCGCGGGCCGCCGAGGCCCAGTCCGCCGAGTCCGGCGGCCGGTGGCCGACGGCCGCGGTGACGTCGACGAGCACCGGGACGGGGCCGAGGCTCACGCAGGCCACCGTGGCCGAGGTGATCCTCAGATCGTCGTCCAGTGCGACCAGTGCCGCGATCCCGGCCAGGGCGTAGTCGCCGTGCCGCCGGGCGACCTCGCGGAACGCGGTGCCCGAGCGCGGGGGCGGGGCGGGGAAGAACGCGGAGACGGCCAGTTCCCCCGGATCCATCGCCGACTCCAGGGGGCCGGTGAAGAAGTCCTCGGCCGCCACGTCCCTGACGGCGTCCGGCCGGGCCAGCCGTACCGATCCCTTGAGCAGGGCGAGGACGGCCGGCAGTTCGGCGGCGGGGTCGGCGTGGGCCAGGCTGCCGACCACGGTGCCCCGGTTGCGGATCACCGGGTGGGCCACCAGCCGGAGCGCCTGGCGCAGCAGCGGCTGCGCCGCGGCGACCTCCTCGGAGCGTTCCACCTGGGCGTGTCTGGCCAGGGCACCGACCCTGACACCGCCCGGCTCGACATCGACGGTCGCCAGTTCGGCCAGCCGGTTGATGTCGACCAGGTGCGCGGGGGCGACCAGCCGCATGTTCAGCAGCGGGATCAGGCTCTGCCCCCCGGCGAGCACCTTGCCGTGCTCCCCGGCCCCGGCGAGGGCGTCGAGCGCCTCGCCGAGAGAACGGGGGGCGTGGTATTCGAAGGGGGGTGGTTTCACCCGGCGGCCTCTCGTTGCGGCTCGGACACCTCTGCCGGACCGGCGCCGCCCCGTCCGGAGATGGCCCGGAGCAGGTGGTAACCCACCACCACCACGATGGTGCCGAGGGCGATGCCCTCCAGCGTGAAGTCCGAGCTGATCATATGCTTGACCGGGCCGATCGCGAGGATGATTCCCGCCCCGATCGGGACGAGGTTGACGGGGTCCGCGAAGTCGACCCGGTTCTCGATCCAGATCTTCGCGCCGAGCAGGCCGATCATGCCGTACAGGATGACGGTGATGCCGCCGAGCACGCCGCCCGGTGTGGCCGCGACCAGCGCGCCGAACTTCGGGCAGAGGCCGAACAGGATCGCGATGACGGCGGCGATGTAGTAGGCGGCCGTGGAGTAGACGCGGGTGGCGGCCATCACGCCGATGTTCTCGGCGTAGGTGGTGGTCGGGGAGCCGCCGAAGGTGCTGGCCACGACCGTGGCGGCGCCGTCGGCGATGACCGCCCGGCCCATGTACGGGTCGACGTCGGTCTTGGTCATCTCGCCGACGGCCTTGACATGGCCGACGTTCTCGGCGACCAGCGCGATCACGGCGGGCAGCACCAGCAGCACGGCGGAGAACTTGAAGTCGGGGAAGTGCATGCTCGGCAGGCCGATCCAGTCGGCCGCCGCCACGTCTTTGAAGCTCACCCTGGGGTGCGTGTCGACCGCGCCGGTGACCGCGTTGAAGGCGGTGATGTTGCCGAGTACCTTGTCGGCCACCCAGGAGAGGACGAAGCCGATGATCAGGCCGAGCAGGATGCCGATCCTGCCGATGAAGCCCTTGAAGAGCACGATGGCGACGAAGGTGACGATCATCGTGATCAGCGCCATCCACTGGTCCTGCGGCCAGTAGACGTCGGCGACGACGGGCGCCAGGCCGAAGCCGATCAGCATGACGACGGCGCCGGTGACGACCGGCGGGAAGACCCGGTTGATGACCTGCACGCCGAGGAAGTGGACGGCCACACCCACGAGCGCGAGTACCAGTCCGGCGACGAGGATGGCGCCGGTGACGATCGCGTCGGCGGCGAGTGTGTCGTCACCGCCCACGAGTGCCCGGATGGCGAGCACGCCGCCCACGAACGACGCGCTGGTCCCGAGATAACTGGGGACCTTTCCCTTCACGATGAGCAGGAACATGATCGTTCCGACGCCGGAGAACATGATGGCGACGTTGGGATCGAGTCCCATCAGCAGGGGGAAGACGAACGTGGCGCCGAACATCGCCACGACGTGCTGCGCTCCGAACCCGAGCATCCGCGGCCAGGACAACCGCTCGTCGGGTCTGACCACCTCTCCCGGGGCGAGTGTCCGGCCGTCGCCGTGTTTCGTCCAACCTGCAACCATCGAGCCCCACCTTTCACCGGGCCGTCGGTCGGTGGCCACCCCGCGGGCATCCCTCCGGCGAGTCCCTTACTACCGTTGCGGGCACATTAGGACCGAGTCCATGCGCGGACATCGTCATGATCTGCCAAATCTAAACGGCCGACCGGTGAATGCCTCGCGCACCACCAGCGAGAACGCCCGGTGAGGGACACGGGGGACGGCGAAAGATATAGGTATGTGACATAACCCGCAGCGCGGGCGGCCCGTCACAGCCCGGAAGAACGGCCCGGAAGAACGGCCGCAGGCGGACGGAGCGCCGCGGAGCCGGGCGAGGCCGCTGTCGGGATCAGGCTCCGGCGGCGACCACCCGGATCTCGAAGCCGTCGCCGGTCACCACCTGGCCGTTGCGGATCTTGCAGGTCTTGCGGAGCTCGACCTCCCCGTCCACCAGCACGTTGCCGTCCGCGATGAAGTGCTTGGCCTGGCCACCCGTCTCGGTGACACCGCAGTACTTGAGCAGGTCACAGAGCGGGATGTAGTCGGTCTCCAGCTCGAAGGTCTCGTTCACGCCGAACAGCTTAGGTCCCGCGCGCTCCCAGGGCGCGGAGCACCGGTCTCAGATCCCCCTCATCCGCAGGACGTGCAGGGCCAGGGTGAGGTTCAGCCGCAGGTGGGCGTCCTCGGTGAAGCCGCCCAGCATGCGCTCCAGCTTGCCGATCCGGTAGCGCAGCGTGTTGTAGTGGAAGTGCAGCCTGCGTGCCGTCTCGGCCACGTTGAGGTTGGTCTCCAGCAGCACCTGCAGGGTGCGGCGCAGGTCGGCGTTCTCGGCGTCGTCGTCGGAGGCGAGCGAGCCGAGCGTCTCACGGACGAAGGCGTGCAGCTCGGCGGTGTCGTTGACCAGGGAGAGCAGCCGGTAGACGCCGAGCTGGTCGAAGTGCGCGACCGCGCCGTTGCCGTGGAGCTGGCGGCCCACCCGCGCGGCCTTCAGCGCCTGCCCGTACGCCTCGGGCAGCGCCTCGGCGCCGACGGCGGTACGGCTGGCACCGGTGGAGAAGGTGGCGGGCAGGCACTCGGCGAAGGCCGCGGCGGCGTCCTTGGCCAGGCGATCCGCGTCGACCGCCGCGTCCACGATGGTGACGACCTCGTGGGAGAAACCCGCCACCGCACCGCGCGCGTCGTGGCGGCGCATCGCACCGGTCCAGCAGGTGACCAGCCGGTCCTGGGCGGCGCGCTCGTCACCCTCCGGGTCGAGTTCGGCCACCAGCACGGTGACCGGGCGCTGCAGGTCCCACCCGAAGGCCCTGGCCCGGGAGGAGACCCGCTCGGAGCCTCCCGCCCTGCCGGTGAGCACGTCGCGCAGGAAGTCGGCGCGGTACTTGCTCTCGACGGCGTTGACCGCCTCCTGCCGGGTCACCACCAGCGCGGCGACCGTTGCGGCACGTTCCAGAATGCCGACATCGCTGTCACCGATCGAGCCGACGGCGCCGCAGGCGACGATCCTGCCGTGGTGGTGGCCGCCCGCCACCACCGGCACCGAGGTGTGGCGGGAGTCGGGGGCGCCGCGCAGCGCGGCCACGTGCTCGGCGGGCCCGGCCGAGGCCAGCACGTGGCCCGTCCCGTCCAGCACCGCCACGCCCACGTCGAGCAGCCCCGCCACCTCGGCCGTCACCTCGCGCAGCCCGCCCCCGGCGAGCACGACCTGGACCAGCGCCCGGTGCGCCTCCTCCGCCCTGGCCAGCACGACGGCCTGGCGGTTGAGGATGTCGGTCAGCACCTGGTTGAGGATGTCGTCGAAGCCGACGTCGTCGGGGAGCTGGATCAGCGGGAAGCCCAGCCGGTCGGCCTGCTCCACCATCTCCTCCGGCAGCTCGTCGAGGTAGCGGCCGAGCTTGATGGCCAGCGCGGCCAGACCGCGCTCGTCGAGGTCGGCCACCAGCCTGCCGAGCGACTGGGGGGTGTTGCGCAGCGGGTAGCCGGTGGTGAGCAGCAGCTCGTGCGGCTTGACCCAGGCCAGGACGTCGGGCACCTCCATCACGTTGAGCCGCTGCACCACCCGGTCCAGGCCCCGCTCTCCCGCGATCAGCCGGGCTCCCGCCAGTGTCGAGACGCCGAGGACCTCGCCGACGGCGACTCCGTGAATGATCGTTCCGGTGCTCGCCGGCCGTACGGGAGGTTCCATGAGGCGATTGTGACCGATAGACCCGTCTGTCAGGAAGAGCCAACCTTTGGGCTGACTGTTGGCACCTTTATCCGTACGGCCTGCGTCCACGCCCGTTCTACCGTACGGCTCAATGGATGGGGGAGTCCGTGAGCGAGCGAACCGCTGGAGAGAGCACCTTCACACCCACGGGGCCTGCCGAGGAGCGCTCATGAGCGTTGGAACGCGTCCAAAGGCGCGACGCGTACACGTGCGGACACATGGGACCGGTGCGGCCAGCACGACTCTGCGCCAGGTGCTGGAGGCGCCTCGCCGCCCGGCGCGGGTGCTGGCGGCCTTCCCCGCCGGCGTCTACCTTGAGATACGCACCGAGCTGGAGCCGCAGGTCATCGCGGTGGTGACCGGGCAGGCCACCCGCCTGCCCAACGCCATGGTGGTCAGCGACCCGATGCCTCAGGTCGCGGTGGGGGACGAGGCGTGCGTCGGCGACGGCTCGATCGACGTCGGGCGGCTCAGCCTGCGGGCCCACCGCTGGTGGAACCCGGCCCCACCGCTCGGCACCGTGAAGGTGGCGGAGCTGGTCCGCTCGCTGCCCGCGATGGCCGGGCTGTGCGAGCGCTCTTCGAGGCGTTCGGGGCTGGAGGGCAACGGTGCCGCCGACCTGCTGGCCCAGGGGTGCGCCGAGGGCTCGCTGCTGAAAAGCGTCGTGGCCGCCGAGCAGCTGATCGGTCTGGGCCCCGGGCTCACGCCGAGCGGCGACGACGTGCTCGCGGGGCTGCTGGTCGCGCTGCGCCACCTGGGCGGCGCGACGGGGGCCGATCGTGCCGTCTGGCTGGCCGACTGGCTGGCCGCCGCCGTCACCTTCGACGTACGGGGCAGGACCACCCCCATATCGGCGGCGCTGTTGCACTGTGCCGCCAGGGGCGAGGCCAGCGGCGAGGTCCTGGCCGTGCTGCGGGGCCTGGCGGGGCGGCAGTCCCTGGAGCCGGCGCTCCACCGCCTGCTCCAGCTGGGCCACACCTCGGGGGCCGACCTGGCGTGGGGGCTGCGCATCGGGCTCGCGGCGGTGATCGATCTGGAAGGCAGGGGCAATTGAGCACTGATGTGGTCCGGGTGCGCACCGGGGTCTACCACGACTCCGTGAGCCTGATGCGGGTCAGCCGGGCGGCGACCGCGCTTCCCGGTGTGGAGGTCGCGGTGGTGGCGATGGCCACGGAACTCAACCTCGGGATCGCCGCCGAGCTGGGTTTCGACCTCCCCAAGGCCGGCCCCGCCGACCTGCTGATCGCGCTGCGCGGCGGCGGGGCGGACACTCTGGAGGCCGCCCTCGCGGAACTGGACGGGTTGCTGGCGGGACTCTCCGCCATGCCGGCCGGCGGCACCGCCGTCGAGCACCCCCCGCACACGGTCCGTGCCGCGGCCCGCGAGCGCGCCGCCACGCTGGCCCTGGTCTCGGTGCCCGGGCCGTACGCGTTCGCCGAGGCGCTGGACGCGGTCGAGGCCGGCCTGTCTGTGATGATCTTCAGCGACAACGTGCCGGTCGAACAGGAGGTACTGCTCAAGCGACGTGCCGCCGAGCTCGGCGTGCTGGTCATGGGTCCGGACTGTGGCACCGCGGTGATCGGCGGAGCCGGTCTCGGATTCGCGAACGTCCTGCGGCCGGGCCCGGTCGGTCTGGTGGCCGCCTCGGGGACCGGTGCGCAGCAGGTGGCCTGCCTGCTGGACCACGCGGGAGTGGGGATCTCCCACCTGCTGGGTGTGGGCGGCCGTGACCTGTCCGCGGACGTGGGCGGGCTGTCCACCCTGCGTGCCCTGGAGGCCCTCGACGCCGACCCCGCGACCGAGCTGATCGTCCTGATCTCCAAGCCTCCCGCCCCCGAGGTCGCGCGGGCCGTCGCCGAGACCATCGCGAAGCTCGGCACTCCGGTCGTGACCGCCCTGCTCGGCCCCGGCCAGGACGACCTGACCGCGGCGACCGAGACCGCCCTGCGCGCCCTCGGCGCCCCGGTCCCCGCCTGGCCGTCCTGGCCCGCCCCCGGCACGGCGGGGGAGCACGCGGGAAGTCTGCGCGGCATCTACTCGGGTGGGACGCTCTGCGTGGAGGCGCGGCTGATCACCGGGAGCGGGGAGTTCACCGACTTCGGCGACGACGCCTACACGGTCGGCCGGGCCCACCCGATGATCGACCCGACGCTCCGCCTGGAGGCCCTGGCCGAGGTGCCGCCGGGCGAGGTCGTCCTGCTCGACGTGGTCCTCGGCCACGGCGCCGACCCCGATCCCGCCGCGACGCTCGCGCCGGCGATCGCCGGGGCCGCCGCGCGAGGTGTCACGGTGATCGTCGCGCTGGTCGGTTCCGAGGGCGACCCACAGGGACTGAACGCGCAGGCCGAGGCCCTGAACGCGGCGGGCGCCGCGGTGTTCACCTCCAACGCCCAGGCCGCGGGACACGCCGCGGAGGTCGCCGCCGGGATCGCTCGTTGACCGCCGTCGGACGCCGGGGATCGGCCGCTCTCCCCCCGGCCGTCACCGCTCTTCGCTCAGGAGTTGACGCATGACGCTGACCATGCTTTCCGGCGAGCCGGAAGTGATCACGGTGGGGGCCGACCTGCTCGGCGAGGCGCTGGACTTCCAGGCCGTCCCCCGGACGCGGGTGGACTGGCGCCCGCCGATGCCCGGCACCGAGGCCGACCTGGCCCGGGTGCTGGCCGACCCGCGCAGGGGCCGCGCCAACGAGACGGCCGTGGGCCGCCTGGTCTCCGCCCGGCCGCAGCTCGTCGGGGTGCGGCCCGCGCACGAGGTGCTCGACCTGCCGAAGGGCACGTTCCTGCACGCGGGGCCGCCGATCGAGTGGGAACGGGCGTCGGGTCCGATGCGGGGCGCGCTCATCGGGGCGATGCTGCTGGAGGGGCTGGCCGCCGACGCCGCCGACGCCGAGGAACGGCTGGCACGCGGGCAGGCGCGGCTGGACTCCTGCCATCACCACCGGACCGTCGGACCGATGGCGGGCGTGGTCACCTCGTCGATGTGGATGTTCGAGGTTCGTGACGCCGAGCACGGCGGTACCGCCTACTGCTCGCTCAACGAAGGGCTGGGCAAGGTGCTGCGCTACGGCGCGTACGGCCCGGAGGTGCTGAGGCGACTGCGCTGGATGGCCGAGGTGCTCGGCCCCGCGCTCCAGGCCACCCTGGAGCGGAGCGGCCCGCTGGACCTGCGGGCACTGACCGCGCAGGCCCTGCAGATGGGCGACGAACTGCACAACCGCAACCGTGCCGCCACCTCGCTGCTGGTCCGCGAACTGGCTCCCGAGGTGGCGGAGGCCGCTCCCGGCCACGCCGCCGAGGTGCTCCGCTTCATCAACGGCAACGACCACTTCTTCCTCAACGCGGGCATGGCCGCGTGCAAGGTCAGCGCGGACGCCGCGCGGAACGTCCCCGGCTCCACGATGGTCGTCGCGATGGCACGCAACGGCACGGACTTCGGGGTCCAGGTCTCCGGGCTGGGCGATCGCTGGTTCACCGGCCCCGCGGGCGTGCCGGACGGTCTCTACCTCGGCGCGTACGGTCCGGACGACGCCAATCCCGACATCGGCGACTCCACGATCACCGAGACGGCCGGCCTGGGAGGCTTCGCGATGGCCGCTGCCCCGGCGATCGTGCGGTTCGTCGGCGGTGACGTCTCGGACGCGATGGCGGCCACCCGCTCCATGTACGAGATCACCCTGGCCGAGCATCCCGCGTACCAGATCCCGGGGCTGGACTTCCGGGGCACGCCGGTCGGCGTCGATGTCACGCTGGTCGCCAGGACGGGCCTGCTGCCCACCGTGAACACCGGCATCGCCGGCCGGGTCGCGGGGACCGGACAGGTCGGCGCGGGTCTGGTCAGCCCGCCCGCCTCGGCTTTCACCACGGCGCTGGCCGCGCTGGCCGAGGCGGTCGATCATGGAAACGGATCGGTTTAGTGATCCGTTGGCTATTAGGAACGGGCGAAGCTGACAATTCACCCACTCGCCGGTAGCATTCGGCGACGTCAGGGTGTGGACACCGGCTCAGTGCTCCAAAGAACACCGATCACTGACAAATGCCCTCGCGCGCTTTCTCCACAGGCCAACTTCCGTTACCGAATGACCTCCCGATATTGTGTCCAGCCTTAACAAAAAGGGCTGGTTGTGGGGAACGGGGTACGATGACCGATCGCTTGCTCGGGAGAAACCCCCAGGGGCCTGAGGGGGGCGATTTCGCCGGAGCCACGCCGGAGGGCCAGGGCAGGCTGGTGGGCAGGCGCTACCGCCTGGTGTCACCGGTGGGCCGCGGCGGGATGGGCATGGTGTGGCACGCCCACGACGTCCTGCTCGACCGGGACGTCGCGGTCAAGGAACTGATCCTCCCCTACGGGCTCGACCACGCGGGCAAGCAGGGCGCGCACCGGCGGATGCTCCGCGAGGCCCGCTCGGCGGCCCGGCTCAGCCACCCCGGCATCGTCACGGTCCATGACGTCGTCGAGGAGGACGGCCGCCCCTGGATCGTGATGGAGCTGGTCCGCGCCTGGTCGCTTGAGCAGGCCGTACGACAGAGCGGACCGCTGCCGGTGGTCCAGGCCGCCGAGATCGGCATCCGGGTGCTCGACGCGCTCCGCCACGCCCACGCCGCCGGAATCATGCACCGCGACGTCAAACCCGGCAACGTGCTGCTGACCTCCGACCGGGTGGTGCTCACCGACTTCGGCATCGCCGCGATAGAGGGCGACGTCACGATCACCCAGACCGGCCTGCTGATGGGCTCCCCCGCCTACATCCCGCCGGAGCGGCTGTCCGGCCAGCAGGTCACTCACTCCTCCGACCTTTGGTCCTTCGGTGCCACGCTCTACGCGGCGGTCGAGGGCCGGCCCCCCTACGAGGGTCCTGACGCGGTGGCCGTGCTCGGCGCGATCCTCACCCAGGAGCCCAACCGCCCCCAGCGGGCCGGCGCCCTGATCACCGTCATCGAGGGCCTGCTCCGCAAGAACCCCGCCGACCGGATGAGCGCCGCCCAGGTGTCGGACCTACTGGACCGGGTGCTGCGCAGCCACGGCTCCAGCACCCCGAACCGCACGCCCAGTCCGTCGCCCCCGTCGATGCCGGTCCCCGGCGACTCCATTCCGATGCACCTGATGCCCCCGCTGGACGTGCCCTCGGGGCCGATGCCCTCCCGGATCATCGAGACGCCCTCCGGCCCGATCCGGGTGCCCTACGACCCGGCCGCCGACTCCCCGGGGGGCCACGCGCCCCCCTACGACGCACTCGCCGGCCCGAGCGGGGGCCACCGCGCGGACCTGCTCTCCCTCCCCGGGCACTCCTCGTCCCCCAGGACCCCGCAGAGCGGCGGGCACCAGCGCGGGTACGACGCGCTGCGCAGCCCGGCGACCGGACCTGACGGCAACCCGTTCGACGCGCTGACCAGCTTCTCCGGCGACCTCCCCGGCGTCCCGCCGTCCGCACCGCCGCGCGACGGGCGGAGCGGGGCCGCACTCTGGCCGATCCCGGGACCCACCCCGGCCCCGCAGGAGCAGCCCACCTCCGACGCCGTACGGAACTCCCAGGCCCTGACCTCACCCGGCAGGGCCGGGACACGCGCGGGCACGCGCCGCGCCCCGGAGCGCGAGGGCGGCCGGTCGCGCGGCAGCGGCCCCGACAGCCGTCTGCTGATGCTCGGCGGGGGCGGCGTGCTGGCCATCGTGGTCGCCGGGCTCATCGCCTTCCTGCCCGGCGACGACTCCGGCACCGCGAACTCCACGGGCCCCTCGGCGGCGATCTCCGCACCCGCCGACCCGGGAACGTCCTCCGGGTCCGACGAGGAGATCCCCGACGGCTTCAAACTGGCGAGCGCCGCCGGGGTCTCCGGCGCGGTGCCAGGCGACTGGACCGTGAAGGCCGACTCCAAGGGAACCGTCACCTTCTCCGGGCCGAAGGGCGGCGGGCAGAACATCGTCGTCGTCGAGGTGCCGGTCGAGGACCCGGTGGCGGCACTCGGCAAGGCGAGCAAGAAGGGCCTGGACGAATACACCGAGGTAGGCGTGACGGTGGTGAACTACCGCAGCTGGAAGGCCGCGGACTGGGAGTACACCTACGTCCAGCCCAACGGCGTTCCGATGCACGGGCTGACGCGCTACGTCGCCGTCAACGGCCAGACCGCCTACCAGATCACGTTCAGGGTGCAGGATCTCGACTGGGAGAAGAACTCGGAGATCCTGGGCACCTTCTTCGCCACCTTCACCTCCGCCGACTGAGCCCGCCCGCGAGACGGTCTCCCGGTCCGGTCACGAGTGATGGCAGACTTCACTCGTGACCGCCGATACCACGCCCCCCGACATCTCCGGTACCCGCGGTGACGGCGGTGCGCGGATCGCCACGGTGCAGCGGCGAACGCTCGCCGTCCTTTCCACCGCCCAGATCAGCGGCGGGATCGGGGTCGCCGTGGGACTCAGCTTCAGTTCGGTGACCGTGCAGGAGCTCTCCGGCTCCACGACGCTCAGCGGACTGGCCGGGACCGCGACGGTACTGGGCGCCGCGCTGCTGGCACTGCCCACCGCCAGATCGTCCGGCCGGGGCGGCCGACGGGCCGGGCTCACCCTGGCCTACGGGTGCGCCCTGATCGGCTGCCTGGTCTCGCTGCTCGCCGTCGCCATGGGTTCGTGGCCGCTGCTGCTGGCCGGGCTGGTGCTGTTCGGCGCGGCCAGCGCGGGCAACCTGGCCTCCCGCTACGCCGCGACCGACCTGTCGGCGCCGGGGCACTCGGCCCGGCACCTGTCGCTGGTGGTGTGGGCCACCACCGTCGGGGCGGTCGCCGGCCCGAACCTGGCGGGACCCGCCGAGCGGTTCAGTGCCGGGCTCGGCCTGGCGGCGGGCAGCGGCCCGTTCGCCCTCGCCCTGCTGAGCTTCACGATCACCCTCGGCGTCATCCTCCTCGCCCTGCGCCCGGACCCCCTGCTCCTGGCCGCCCGCTCCGCGCCCCCGCCCCCGGACGCCGCGTCGCCCGTCCCCGGGGAGCGTCTGGACGAGGGACGGCAGACCGCGTCTCACCCCTCTGCCCCCTCGACCCCGGCCACGGCATCGCGACAGGACAAAGGCACGTTCCGCGCCGCCTGGCGGGTACTGCGTGAGACACCCCTGGCGGGACGCGCGCTGGCCGCGATCGCGGTCAGCCACACCGCCATGGTGTCGATCATGTCGATGACCCCGGTCCACCTCGACCACGGCGGCTCGACGTACACGGTCATCGGCATCGTGATCAGCCTGCACATCGCGGGCATGTACGTGCTGTCCCCCGTGGTCGGCTGGCTGGCCGACCGGGCCGGGCGGACACCGGTGCTGGTGCTGGGCATGGGCCTGCTGCTGACCTCCGCCGTCCTCACGGGCGGGGCCGAGGCGCACGACGTCACGCGGATCACCGCCGGGCTGGTCCTGCTCGGCCTCGGCTGGTCCTGCGGGCTGATCTCCGGTTCGGCGATGCTCAGTGAGGCGGTGCCGCCGGCACACCGCACCGCCGTACAGGGTCTGTCGGACCTGCTGACGAACCTCTGCGGCGCGACCGGCACCGTGGTCGCCGGGGTGATCGTCGGCAGCCTGTCCTACGGCGTGCTCGGCGCGGCCGTCGCGGTCATGGTGACGATCACCGGCGCCTGGCTGGCCCTGGGCAGGCCCTGAGCAGGCGTTTCCAGCCGTTCCTCCACTGGCGTGCCCGCCGGGCGGAGCTCACTTGGCGTCGGCGTAGCAGCGCACCGGGACCGCCTGCATCGGGAAGCGGACGGGAGTCGATCCGAACAGCAGCCGGCTCGCCTCCTCCGCCGCCCTGCCGACCGCCGCGACGACCTCGTCGGCCTGCTCGGCCGGGCAGTGCACCATCACCTCGTCGTGCTGGAAGAACACCAGCCTGGCCGGGTCGGGCAGCAGGCCGCGCAGCACCGCCATCAGCGCGAGCGCCCACTCGGCCGCGGTCGCCTGGACCACGAAGTTCCTGGTGAACCGGCCGCGGTCGCGGGCCGCGCGGCCTCCCTCGGGACCCGAGACCAGCTTTCGCCAGCCGGCCGAGGGCGGCGGCGAGGTGCGGCCCAGCCAGGAACGGACCACCTTGCCCTCCTCCCCCGCGCGGGCGGCGTCCTCCACGAACTGGTAGGCGCGGGGAAAGCGCTGGCGCATCACGGCCAGCAACTTGGGCGCGTCTCCACTGGTGCCCCCGTACATCGCCGACAGCATGGCGATCTTGGCGTTGTCGCGCTCGCCACCGAACGCCTGTGCCAGCGCCTGGTAGAGGTCGATCTGCCCGGCCGCCCTGGCCAGGCCGCCGTCCCCGGCCATGGCGGCCAGCACCCGCGGTTCCAGCTGGGCCGCGTCGGCGACGACCAGTGTCCAGCCGTCGTCGGCCACGATGACCTTGCGCATCAGCTTGTGGATCTGCAGGGCACCGCCGCCGTTGGTCGCCCAGCGGCCCGTCACCACGCCGCCCACCACGTACTCCGGCCGGAAGCGGTGGCCTCGGACCCACTGGTCGGCCCAGGCCCAGCCGTGGAAGCTGTAGAACCTGGCCATCTCCTTGTAGGCGAGCAGGGGCGCGACACCGGGGTGGTCGACCTGTCTGATGTCGTGGGCCCTGGTGGAGGAGACGGGCACGCCCGCCGCCTTGAACGCCCTGACGATCTGCTGCGGGGAGTCGGGGTTGAACGGGGTGCCGAAGGCCGCCGTCACTTGGTCGGCCAATGCCTGGAGCTTGGCCGGCCGCATGCCGTGCACCGGGCGCGGGCCGAGCAGGTCCGTCAGCAGTTCGTCGTGCACGTCCTCACGCCAGGGCATGCCCTCGGCGGCCATCTCCGCGGCGATCAGCGCCCCGGCCGACTCCGCCGCGACCAGCAGCCGGAACCGCCGCGGGTCCGCGGTGGCCTCGACGCGCCGCAACTGGTCGGCGTGGACCTCGGCGACCAGGTCCGCGTCGGGCGCCGGCGCCTCCTCCTCGAAAAGGGTGGCCTGTCGCGCCTGGGGTCCCTGGTGGTCGTCCGGCACGGGGAGCCCGTGCAGCCTGGCGTGGGCGGCCCTGGCCGAGCGGGGCTCGCCGAACCGTTCCTCGTGGGCCAGGAGCAGGCTCTCGGTCAGCGCCAGGTCGTGGCAGCGCGCCAGCCGCACGCCGGCGGCGAGCAACGCGGGGTAGACCTCCCGCGTGTCGGCCCAGACCCAGCGTGGCCGCCGGGCCTCCAGCTCGCGGACCGCCGAGACCAGATCGGCGACGGCCACGGCGGACTCGCCGTCCACGCGCAGCACGCCCCCACCGCCGGGAGTGGCCGCGACTGACACGTTCATACGCCAACAGTGCCACGCCGATACGACATTCCGGCCGGATCAGACGAGCGGTATGACGATCTCGTCCTCGAGCGGGGGCTCGATCTCCTGCGGCAGGCAGCCGGTGGCGGCGAAGCAGCGGATCCGCAAGGCCTCGGGCGTCACCGAGACGTGCAGGAAGCTCTTGAAGAACGGCGGGATGTCCCAGTCCGACAGCTCCGACAGGTAGCGGTGGAACACCCTGCCGACCGGAAGCCGGAACGGCATCGGCCAGCCGCCGAGGATCCGGGCCGCCCATCTCATCCGCCGGGTGATCGGCACGGCCGGGATGTCCCGTACCGGGGTGTTGCCGATCTGCCGGGACATCAGCGCCGTGCTCTCGTCCGGCGTGAGGTAGAGCCATCGCATGCGCAGCCGGTCGCTGTAGAGCCTGCTGTAGAAGGACAACGAGTCACCGCGGAGCGGGTAGCACCGGTAGTCGTCCTCGTGCAGGCCGCCGACGGTGACCCTGGGGGTGGTGTGGGTGGCGTGCATGAAGGCCCCCGAGCCGCCCGCCACGATGTACTGGATGGTCCGCTCCCCGACCCTGATCGGGAAGCGCTGGTAGTTGTGCACGTCGCCGCCTATCGCCGCGACGTAGCTGTGCGCGGGGTCGGTGACGATGTCGTCGATGGTGCCGCCCCCGGCCAGCTTCGACGGTTTGTAGTCGTTGCGGGTGTAGATGGGCTTTCCGGTGATCAGCACCTTGGGCCTGGGGTCACGGGAGACCTCGCGCAGCCAGCCGGCCTGCTCGGCGTCGATGTCGCCGCGTATCCCGGTGTCCACGCCGACGATGAGCAGCCCGGGGGTCTCCATCGCCCAGTAGGGAGCCGGCTGCGCGGCCTGCTGTTCGGGCTTCGACCGCCGCTCGCGCGCCCTGGCCAGCCTGGCCTCGTCGATCTTCTCGGGCCTGCGCCAGAGCAGGCCGCGCAGTCCGGAGGGCGACAGCTTGAACCCCTCGCCCTCCGCCTCCAGCGACGGGGCGTCACAGAAGACGCGCATGAAGCCGCCGAGCCCGTCGTACCAGTCGTGGTTGCCGGGGATCGCGTAGATCGGCGCCCGGTAGTCCTGGTAGGGGCGGAAGAACTTGTCCTCGTACTCGTTCCCCGAGCCTGTGGGATAGATCACGTCACTGGCGACGACCGCGAAGGCGGTGTCCTCGCCGATCTTTAGCATGCCCGGCACCACGGCGTACTGCGAGGAGTCGCCCTCCCCGGTGTCACCGAGGACCAGGAAGGAGAACTCGGGACCGACGTCCATCGGGATGCGGAAGGAGGGGTCGGCGCCCCGGGCCCGCTGGGACGCCACCCAGCGCGCCCGTACCTGCCCCGACGGGTCTCCGAACAGGGCCGCGAGGACCTCGTTCCTGGAGCGCCAGACCGTACGCACGTCGAGCCAGGAGAAGGGCTCCTGACTGGGCAGCAGGTCCTCGAAGGTCCCCCTGCGCGTGCAGGACCAGCCCGCCCCCTCCTTGGACACCCGGGAGGAGACCTCACGCCCGCGCTGCGCCGCCCGTCCGACATCGACCATGACCATATCTTGGCAATGATCTTAAGGAGTCGCACCCGAATCACCGTCAACAAAGGAGGGCGATCCATACCCGAAGCGGTTGAACCGGAAATCGCCGAGGCGGATGAGGACGGGCCCGCCGTCCAGGTCTCGGGTGAGGAACGATCAGGCGGTTCCCCCTTCCCACCGGGATCCGCCACGGATCCGCCGGAACCCCACGGGGAGCGGATCGTCCCCGCGCCGATCTCTGGAATACAGTTCCACCGTGTACGCCTACTGGGAGACCGTTCCGACCAGGTGGAAGGACAACGACGTCTACGGCCACGTCAACAACGCCGTCCACTACTCGATGATGGACACCGTGGTCAACACCTGGCTGATCAGGAGCGCGGGTCTGGACATCCACGACGGCGACGCCATCGGCCTGTGCGTCGAGTCGCACTGCGTCTACAGGGCGTCGGTCTCCTTTCCCGAACCCGTCCGGGTCGGGCTGCGGATCGGACACCTGGGCCGTTCCAGCGTCCGCTACGAGCTCGGGCTGTTTCGCGCGGACGGCGAGACGGTCGTGGCCGAGGGCCACTTCGTCCACGTATTCGTCGACCGGGAGACCCGGCGGCCCACCGGAATCCCCGGGCCGCTCCGCGAGGCCATGGAGAAGCTGGTGGTCGCCGGTTGACCTCGTTCCCGCCCCCCGCCGGAAGGCGGAGGGCGGAAGGCTAGAGACCCGCCGGAAACGGGTCCCAAAGGAGCGGGCCTCAGGGGACGGACTTCTCCGGGGCGACCAGGACACCCGGACTGAGGATGCCCCCGGGGTCGAGCCGGTCCTTGATCCCGCGCAGGATCTCCACACCCAGGTCGCCGATCTCGACCGCGTGGGCCTCCCGGTGGTCGCGGCCGACGCCGTGGTGGTGCGAGATGGTGCCTCCGGCCGTGACGATCGCCTCGTTGACCGACCGCTTGGCCGCCTCCCACTGCCCGACGGGGTCGTCGGCCTGCGCCGTGACGACCGTGAAGTAGAGAGAGGCGCCGGTGCCGTACACGTGGGAGATGTGGCACATCACCAGCGGTGAGCCGAGCGAGGCGTGCAGCGAGAGCCGCACGGCCTCGTACAGGCGGGGCAGGTTGGACCAGAATCCGGCGGTCTCCAGCGTCTCGACGGTCGCCCCGGCGGCGAGCAGCGAGTCGCGCAGGTAGGGCGCGGAGTAGCGCCCGTGGGCCCACGACTCGCCGGGGTCGGGACCGAGGTAGACGCCGCCGAGCCCGGACGCCACGGCGGCGACCCGTTCCCTCAGGGCGGGCACCTCCGAGAAGCCCTCGTACCCGGCGATGGCCAGGCAGCCCGCGCCGGCGGACAGGGCGCCGATCTCACTCGGCCTGGCCAGCCCGATCATCGTCTCGGTCTCGTCGGACAGGCGCAGCACCGTGGGCACGGCGCCCTCCTGGACCAGGCGCCGCAGCGCGGCCGAGCCCGCCGCGAACGACTCGAACCGCCATCCCTCGTAGACGCGCTCGGCGGGCGCCGGTCGGACGCGGAGTCTCAGGGAGGTGATCACGCCGAAGGCCCCCTCCGATCCGAGGATCACCTGGCGCAGGTCGGGCCCGGCGGCCGAGGCGGGCGCCCGGCCCAGGTCGAGGGTGCCCCGCGGGGTCGCCACGGTCATGCCGACGACCATGTCGTCGAAGCGGCCGTAGCCGGCCGAGGCCTGGCCGCTGGAGCGGGCGGCGGCGAAACCGCCCAGCGTGGCGTACTCGAACGACTGCGGGAAGTGTCCTAGGGTGAGCCCGTGCCCAGCCAGAAGCTGCTCGGCCTGCGGGGCGCGCAGCCCCGGTTCCATCTCGGCGACCATCGACTCGCGGTCGACGGCGACCAGCCGGTTCAGCCGGGCCAGATCCAGCGCGACGACACCGGCGAAGCCCTGCCTGGACGCGACCAGGCCGCCGACCACGGAGGTACCGCCGCCGAAGGGGACCACCGCGACCCGGTGCGCGGCACAGGTCGCCAGCACCGCCAGCACCTCGTCGTGGGAGCCGGGCAGCACCACGGCGTCGGGCGCGTCGGAGCCGTCTCCGGCGCGCATGCGCAGCAGGTCGGGGGTGGACTTGCCGCGGGTGTGCCGGATGCGGGCGTCGTCGTCGAAGTGCACGTGGTCGGCACCGACGACACCGCGCAACTCGGTGAGAACCAGCGGTGACAGGGCCACGGCGGGCAGGCGCACCTCGCCGAAGTCGGCGGCCCGGCCCCGAGGCGGGCGCACGCCCAGCATCTCGTGGAGCAGCTTGCGAATCGGTTCCGGCAGGTCGGCGGCCTTGGCGGGATCCCCCCAGCCGGACCAGAGCATGGGTTCCGCGGCACTCGTCGGTTTTTCCACCTCTACACTGTGACATATGACGTCCATCCGTCACAACGCGGCCGTGGAGAGCGGCGACCAGATCCTCGATGCCGCCCGCGAGGTGGTCCTCGCGGTGGGAGTGCGGCGAGCCACGCTCACCGACGTGGCACGCCGGGCCGGGGTGTCACGCATGACGATCTACCGCCACTGGCCCGACATGCGCACTCTCGTCGCCGACCTGATGACCCGCGAGTGGGTGCGCGTCGCCGGCCGGTTCGCCACCGAGGACCCGGTCACCGCGGCGGTGGCGGTGGTGCGGGCGCTGCGCGACCATCCGCTCTGGCGGAAGATCGTCGAGGTCGACCCCGAGCTGCTCCTGCCCTACCTGCTGGATCGCCGGGGCTCAAGCCATGAGGCCATGCTGGGCCTCGTCGAGTCGGCGATCACCGCGGGACAGGACCTCGGCACCGTGCGCCCCGGTGACGCGGTGACGCTGGCCAGGGGCGTACTGCTGACGGCCCAGTCGTTCCTGCTCTCCGGCCCCACCATGCTGAACCCGCTCACCAGGGACGATCTGGACGCCGAGCTCGCCACGCTCCTGGAAAGGTACCTAAGACGGTGAAATCCTCTCTCAATGCCGCCCGCCGCGCCCGCGAGCTCGCCGAGGTCCGCGACCTCGTGGTGGACGTGCTGGTGGTGGGGCTGGGCGCGACCGGTGCCGGGGCGGCGCTCGACGCGGCCTCCCGAGGTCTCTCCGTGGCCGCGATCGACGCCCACGACCTGGCGTTCGGTACCTCCAGGTGGAGTTCCAAGATGATCCATGGCGGGCTCCGCTATCTGGCCAGAGGACAGGTCGGGGTGGCCTACGAGAGCGCTGTGGAGCGTGGTCACCTGCTCGGGCGTACCGCACCGCATCTGGTCAGGGCGCAGCCCTACCTGCTGCCGCTGGTCCCCGCGGTCTCCCGCCGCCAGGCGGCGCTGGTGATGACCGGGTACCGGCTCGGCGAGGGGCTGCGGATCGCGGCGCACACGCCCCGCCACCTCCTTCCCGGCCCCTTGCGCATCTCCGCCGAGCAGGCGCTCGCCCTCGCCTCCCCGCTGGGTTCGCGCGGGCTGCGCGGCGCCCTGCTGTCCTGGGACGGGCGGCTGACCGACGACGCCCGCCTGGTGGTCTCCGTGGCCAGGACCGCCGCTCGCTGGGGGGCGAGGGTGCTGACGCGCTGCCGGGCGCTGGAGGTGTCCGGCGAGGGCGCGCTGGTCCGCGACGAACTCGGCGGGGACACCTTCACGATCCGGGCCAGAACGGTGGTCAACGCCACCGGGGTATGGGCCGCCGGGCTTCACCCGGACATCCGGATGCGCCCCTCACGCGGCACCCATCTGGTGCTGCGACCCGAGACGCTGCCGGGTCTGGCCGCGGGGCTGCACATTCCGATCCCCGGCGCGAGCAACCGGTTCGCGCTGGTGCTCCCCCAGCCCGACGGACGGATCTATGTCGGCCTCACCGACGAGCCGGTGGACGGTCCCGTCCCGGATGTCCCGCAGGCGCCGGAGGATGACGTGACCTTCCTGCTCGCCGTCCTGAACTCCGTGCTCGAGGAGCCGGTACGACGTGAGGACGTCGCGGGCACCTACGCGGGGCTGCGGCCGCTGCTCGCCGCCGGCGGCCACACCGCCGACCTGTCCAGGAAGCACGCGCTGTTGGCCACGCCGGACGGGATGGTGACGGTGGTGGGCGGCAAGCTGACCACGTACCGGCGGATGGCCGAGGACGCGGTCGACCGGGCCGTGTCGCTCGGCGGGCTCAGGGCGGGCCGGAGCCGCACCGCGAGCCTGCCCCTCGTCGGGGCCGTCCGGCCGGACGGCGGTGGTAAGGGCACGGACCGGCTCCTGGAGCGGTACGGGAGCGAGGCGGGCGCCGTGCGGGCGCTGATGGCCCGCGAGCCCTGGCTGGCCGAGGCCGGTCCGACCGGGGTCACGGGGGCCGAGCTCGTCTGGGCGGTCAGGCACGAGGGCGCCCTGGACGTGGACGACCTCCTCGACCGGCGGACCAGGATCGGCCTCGTCCCCTCCGACCGCGAGGCCGCCCTCCCGCTGGCGCGCGCGGCACTGGCCTACTGACACCACTGACACCACTGACACCACTGCCACCACTGCCACCACTGGCGCACTTTTACCCGCCTATGATCTTTTTCCCCCTGCGCCACCCTGATTCGATCGTTAGGTTAGTCTTGCCTAACTCGGAGCAAGGAGAGAGTGTGATCACGGGCGGCGGCGTGAGCATGGCGGACATGGCGGGCAGGGGATGCGAGCACCCCCGGGGGTGCCATACCGGCGAACTGCCCGTCCACGCCAGCGCGACCGTCGGAGCCCGCTTCTGGCTGCTGATCGAACACTCCGGCCCCTGGGCCTCCCACCTCGAGGACTGCAAACTTCCTGAGGGCGTTCACACTCTTATCAAACGGGCCACGCGGCTCGGCATCCGGCCCCAGCTGATTCGCCGCCCAGGTCGCAGAAACCCCGTGGAAACCGGCATTCACGTCATGGTCGCCGACTCCACCGCCGCCGAGCCGTGGATCGCCGAAGGCATCTTCGCAGGTCCAGACGATCTTGACCTTGACAGCGTGGTGGCCGGAGTGGTCCCGGAGTCCTGCATACTTGTGAGTGAGCCGGTTTTTCTGGTCTGCACGCATGCCAAGCGCAACGCGTGCTGCGCCCGCATTGGACTACCCCTAGCTCGGTCCTTGGCAAAATCATTGCCGGACACAGTATGGGAAACATCACATGTTGGCGGCGATCGATACGCCGCCAACCTCGTGTGCTTGCCACACGGGCTTTACTACGGCAGCATGTCTCAGGCTGCTGCGATCGCGGCAGCCGACGCGTACCGGTCCGGCGAGATCATTCTTGACCGTTTCCGGGGACGCGCAGGCATCCCTGAGCCACTGCAGGCCGCTGAGCATTTCATCCGCATTCATACGGGTGAACTCTCGGTTGGCGGAGTGGCCGTGGAATCCTCCAGGTCGGACGGCGCCGTCACCGAGGCATTTGTGCGCGGTAGCGGCGCTCGTTTTCGGGTAGTGGTTGAACCCATGACGCTGACAACGCCATGTGGTACGGCTTGCGCCGATACGATCACTACCTACCGGCTGGTAGCGCTGGACAGGCTGACCCCTGTGCTGTACGCCACGTCCGCGCTGACCTGACTTGAGGGAACATCACGGCCAATCCAGGCGTTGGATCCAGGGACGCCACAAGCGTCCAAATGCGGCATCAACCAGAAATACCTCTCAACTATAAGGTGGTTTTCTCATGTCTCAGGTACGTCGGCAGACCGCCCGGCCTCGGCCCAGCTGGGGATGGCAGGATGACGCCGCGTGCCGGGGCGAGGACCTCGTGCTCTTCTTCGGTCCCGACGGTGAGCGTCAGCCCGAGCGTGACATTCGCGAACGTAAGGCCAAGGCGATCTGCGCCCAGTGCCCTGTTCGCGCCGAGTGCCTGGACTACGCGCTGTCCCGTCCGGAGAAGTACGGCACCTGGGGCGGTCTGAACGAGGACGAGCGCGCCTCCGAGCGTCGCCGTCGTATGCGCCGCGCCGCCAGCGCCGGCATCAGTGCCGTCGCCTGAGCAGTACCTCCACCCGGCTTCCCCTCACGTGTGATCTCGCGCACCCCCTGCGAGATCACACGTTGTCGTGTCGGGCCCCGCACGTGCGGCGTCTGGAGCAGACCACCGCACGGCGGGCATTTCCCCTTTACGGCCTACTGCGGCCCGGCTTCCGCATCTCCTTGTGGATGATCTTCCACTTGTTCTGCAGTTCCTTGCGGAGTCGCGCGTCACTCCTGGAGGCCATCCAGGCGGCCTCCCTCTGGAGCTTGTTCCAGCTCTCCAGCCGCCGCTCGGGAAGCGTGCCGTCCTCGATCGCGGCGAGCACCGCGCAGCCCGGCTCACTGTCGTGGCCGCAATCGCCGAACCTGCACCGCTCGGCGAGTTCCTCCAGGTCGGAGAAGACCATGTCCACGCCCTCGCCCATGTCGTACAGGCCGATGCGGCGGATACCGGGCGTATCGATGATCAGTCCGCCTTTCGCCAGCGGGATGAGCTCGCGGTGCACGGTGGTGTGACGCCCCCGGCCGTCGCCGGCCCTGACCTGCTGGGTCTCCATGACGTCCGTCCCGGCCAGGGCGTTGACGAGCGTGGACTTGCCCGCGCCGGAGGCACCGAGCACCACCGCGGTACGCGTGCCCTGAAGGTATTCGCGGACGATGCCGACCCCCTCCCCGGTGACCGAGCAGACCGGGTGCACGTCCACCCCCGGCGCCGCCGTGGCCACCTCCCTCAGCAGGAAGTCGAGCCCCTCGCCGATCAGGTCGGACTTGGTGACGAGCACCACGGGACGGCCACCGCTCTCCCAGGCGAGCGCGAGCAGCCGCTCGATCCTGCCCAGATCGGCGGTGTCGGTGGCGTGCAGCGCGGGTTCGGCGACGAAGACGACATCGACGTTGGCGGCGAGCACCTGCCCCTGTGAGTCACCTGAGAGCCCGCCCCTGGAGACCCTGCCGACACCGCCGCGCACGAACGCGGTGCGCCGGGGCAGGAGCGCCTCCAGCTCGAAGCGGCCTTCGGACAGCCGGCGGAGCCCGACCCAGTCACCGACGCAGGGCAGTGCCACGGGATCGGCGGCGGCTTCGCGCCGCACTCGGGCACCGTAGTCGGCCCGGAGATGGCCGACGGCGGACAGCACCTCGGCGGCACCGCGATCGACGCGGGACACCCGGGCGGGAGTCAGACCGGCAGGGAGTTCGGCGGCGAAGAAGTCGTTCCAGCCGAGCGCGGTGAGAGCGGCGGATGAAGAAATGATTGGCGAAGACAACGTGGTACACCCTTTTGGAAGGTCGGGTGCCCCGTCACGAATCGGCTAGGCGGGCACCCGAAGGTTGGTGGATGGCATGATCATCAGAACAACCCGCATGATCTCCACCTCCTCGTGGCTCACGACCGCCCGTCTCTCGGACGACGTCTTCCGGAGAACCATAGCGCAGCCCCTCCCGTCCGGCGCAAACCCGTTTTCGGCCGTAGCCCGGGAACGCGTCGGGGCCCCGGGACGCGTGACGTCCCGG
>NZ_JBFAOJ010000023.1:0-111833 GCF_040675205.1 Streptosporangium sp. NPDC049644
ACCCGTGTGAGCCGGCCTGCTCACGGGCGCGGAAGGCCAGGGCACGCTCGCGCCCTGGCGGGCACTCCCGCGTGGGCCTTCACCCCGGCGTGAACACCGGAGCACTGGCCCACAGTTCGGTAGAAGTCGGCGCTCGCGATCGGGAGGACCACCTCATAGGTGAAGACGCCCAGGATCGGGCAGAGCGACCTCTCCGGGCCCACCCTCGTCAAGCGCAACGGCACGGGCGTACGTCGTCTACCACGGCAACAGCGGGAACATGTTCATCACCGAGGTGGGAAACTCGTTCGACCGGGAGGTCCACCTCGGGGTCTTCCACCGGCCGCTGGCCGGGGCTCCCGACAACGGCCGCAGCGCAGCGCCCTCCTTCGGCACCGACGGCGGCGTGCAGTACATGTTCTACGAGGCCGGCCAGCGAAGCCGGTCGACGATCGCCGTCGCCCGCGCCTTCCAGGGACACGCGTTCCCTGACGGCGCGATCCGGGAACGCGAGGTTCTGGGGTGCGAAAGCGGCATCCCGCACCGGGTGGTGGGGGTCAGGGTCTCGATCCTGGTCTAGTCTCACGATCGTGACGATCAGGAACTCGCACTGCTCCTTCTGCGGTGCGGCCTTCGCCCCCGGCCAGTCCTGGCCGCGTACCTGTGCCGGCTGCCGGAACACCTCCTACCTCAACCCGCTGCCGGTCGCGGTGATGGTGCTGCCGGTCGACGACGGCCTGCTGGTGATCCGCCGTGACGTCGAACCACACCGGGGCGGGCTCGCCCTGCCCGGCGGCTACGTCGACATGGGCGAGTCCTGGCAGCGGGCGGCCGTCCGGGAGCTCCGGGAGGAGACGGGAATCGTCGTCGACGCGGACGAGGTGCGCCTCCTCGACGTGCTCAGCGCCCCCGACGGCACCGTACTGATCTTCGCTCTGGGGCCGAGGACCCTTTCGGCCGCCCTCCCGCCGGTCACGTCCACGGCCGAGACGACGGAGTGGCTGCTGATCGACGGGCCGAGGGAACTGGCGTTCCCGTTGCACACCAGGATCGTGGCGAAGTACTTCGAACGAAACGATCACTAGTGCGACGTTCCTCATTGGAGGCACAGATTCCTGCTGGCACGGGATGCCGAAGGCGAGGGAAGGCCTCCCGGCAACCTCGGGTTCTCCGCCGCGTGTTCACTACCCCGTTGAGGAACGCAGCACTAGATGCACACGAGCGCCCCGGCGTAGCGGGCGCCAAACACCACCCGGAGGAAATTTGGGCGATGGCGCCCAGATCGGCGGCGATAGACAGGTTCAGCCGAGCCGTCCGCCGATACCGCCCTCAGGGATGATCTCGGCGATGCGGGCGAGTTCGTCGGCGGTCACGGTCAGCTCGGCCGTGGCGATGTTCTGCGCCACACGGCCGGAGTCGCGAGAGCCGGGGATAGGGACGATGGAGTTCTTCTCGGCGGACGACTCAGCTGACCCCTCACTCGCCCACCCCGACGTCATGAGGCTGTGTCTGCAGTGAATCCAATGCTGTGGCCACACCCACACCCACACCCTGCCGACACGCCGAACGAACCGCCTGCCGTTACGGCCGCCTCGCACGTCGCCCCTGATAGGCGGCTGACGAAGCGTCGGCGGGGAAACCTCAAAACAGCGGTATGGCCGGTATGAGCAGGACGACGCTCATCACCGGCACGACCCTCCATAGGCCTCAGGTGCCGGTGGGGATGACTTGGTCTCCCAGCGTGCTGATCGCGGCCGGGAATGCCTCGCCACCTCCATGTCCGCCCTGATCTGCAGGACAACCGGTGCTTTGGCCGCCTCGAACACGAACCGGGCCTTGCAGCCGTTACGGGCGCCGTGGTGTCCGATCCGCCACTCCCTGCAGGACAGGACAGTCGCGGTCCCGGGCGCGCCTTTCATGCCGAGTGCCGCCCGTACGTCGGGCAGGGTGGAGTCGATGGCGCTGACATCGACGACTCCGATTCGTGCGGTGGGCCGGGCGGGGCGTCTTCCAGATCCTGACGAACGGCGTGCTCACCGAGGCGGCCTTGCGTGGACAGGTAGATCTGAGCCTGGTCGGCGTGGACTCCACAATGGCCCGTGTCCACCACGATATGCCAGGAGCGCCACCGGCAACCCCGCCACCGAGGACCTGCCCTGGCAACTGGCCGGACTCGGCATCGACACAAGCGTGGACCTGGACAAGCCGGTCGAGGCGAGCACCTGGCTCATCGCGCCTCTGAAGCGTCCGAGCCCTTCGCCTACGGTCCAGGCTCTCACGCGGTCCGCGTGTTGAGCGGGAGCCGGAGGACGAAGCGTGCTCCGCCCGAGGACGCGTCCTCGGCGTGGAGGGTGCCGTGGTGGGCATGGGCGATGTCACGGGCGATGGCCAGGCCGAGCCCGGTGCCGCCGCGGTCGCGGCTGCGGGCGGTATCCAGCCGGGCGAAGCGCTGGAAGATGTGCTCGCGCTCCGCTGGAGGCACGCCCGGGCCGTCATCGGTGACGCTGAGCTCGGCCATGTCTCCGGCGCGGCGCACCGTGACCACCACGTCGCGCGCGGCGTGTCGTTGCGCGTTGTCCAGCAGGTTGTCCAGCACCCGGCGGATCTGTTCGGGGATGGCATCGGCCATCACGCCGGCGGTGAGGTCGAGCCGTGCCAGGTGCGGATCGCCGGTGCGGCGCGCGGTTTCGGCCTCGGCCAGTACGGCCAGGTCGACGGGCTCCAGGGCGGCGGGAGGTGCCGCTCCGATCCGGGCCAGCATGAGGAGGTCGCTGATGATGGCCTGCAGCCGGTCCACATCGCCCAGGGCGTGTTCCACCAGGTCGGCGAGCTCGGTCTCGTCGGGGTGAAGTTGCGCCTCCTCCAGCTTGACCCGTAGCCCGGCCAGCGGAGTGCGCAGTTCGTGCGAGGCGTCGGTGGTGAAGTTCCGCTGCTGGTCGAGCGCCTGCTGCAACGACGCGGTGACGCGTTCCAGCTCCGCGGATATAGCGTGCTCGCGGGTGTAGCGGCGGGCGTTGTCGACGCACACCGCGGCGCGGCCGACCAGTTCCTCAGTCAGGGCGAGTTCGTCCTCCTCGAAGGCGTCCTTGCCCGTGGCGCGATAGAAGCTCACCACCCCGAGCGTGGCGCCCCGGGCCCGCATCGGCACCGCGATGAGCGAGTGGATGCCCTGCTCACAGATTCTCTGGCCGCGCTCGGGGTCTTGTGCCAGCCACCCGAAGGTGGTGGACAGCACCGGGCCGAGCACCGGCTGCTCGGTGGCGAGGCTGCGCCCCTGCGGCGTGGACGGGAGCGGGTGGATGAGCGTGCCAAGCTGGTATAGAGCGGCCCCCTCCCCGATGCCCGCGAAGGCGACCCGGCGCAGCCCCGCGTCCGTGCTGCCGGGCTCGTCGCCCCGCAGGACGCAGTCGGTCAGGTCGACGGCGACGTAGTCGGCGAACCGGGGGACGGCGACCTGGGTCAGTTCCTCGGCGGTCCGGGTGACCTCCAGGGTGGTGCCGATTCGAGAGCCCGCGTCGTACAGCAGGCTGAGTCGCTCGCGTGCTCGCAGGGCGAGCCGGCCGATACCCGGCTCGCTCGCGGCGAGCAGCCACCCCTCGGTTCCGATCACTTTTCCCCGTTCGGCCGGGCCTCCTGGTCGTCGGTGAGCCGCGCCTTCACCGCGATGGCGGTGGAACCGATGATTGGCTGGGCCACGAGCGTGGCGGTGCGGCCGTCTGAGAGGGCCATCTTCACCACCGCCGCCCGGCCCTGCGCGACCAGCCTGACGGCGGCGTCCTCCAGGGCAAGCCGATCACGGCGGCACAGGTCCGGGGGCGTGGAAGCCGTCGCGCCGTCTCCGTCAGGTGTCCGGAGGAACTCCTCTGTCAGGGCCCGCTCGTGTTCGGCCGCCATTTCGAACAATCGCCGCTCGACGGCGGCGGCCGATCGCCGGGCCAGGACCATCATCTCCGCGTTGGCCGTGTCGTTCGGGCCGACGACGCTGATGACCCCGTTCACCCGCCCGCTGAGCGGGTGGCGTATCGGGGCAGCCACGCCGGTGAGCCCGCGCAGTTCCTGCGCGAAGTGCTCATTGCCGGTGACCTGGCAGATTCGCCGTTCCACCAGCGCCGAGCCGAAGGCGTTGGTGCCCATGTCCGCCTCGGCGAAGCGGAACCCGGGCGCGGCACCGACCGCGTCCAGAGTCCGGCACAGGGCCGGTTCGCCCTCGTTGCGCAGGAACATGACCCCACTCGCATCGCCCAGGAACATGCTCACCGGGGTGCCCCCGATGACGGTACGCAGCCGCTCGAACACGGGTCGGGCCGCGCGCGCCACTTCGCAGTCGAAATCAAGATCGCCGAGCAGGCGCGGCTGCACGGTGCTGGGCGTGAGTCCCGCCTCCTGGCACCGCCGCCACGAATGCAGGGTCGCGGCGCGTACCTCATTCCCCGTGAGCTTCCCATCCAGGAACCGCTCCACGAGCTTCTCGTCGGGCCCTTCCCCGTCGTCCCAGCCATCTGCCATCCGGCTCACTCCAAAGACTTCCACACGGTGAGCTTTATGCACCTTCCGCCCAGAATATGGAGGAACCACATCCCTAATCTCATATCCCGGCAAAGAAATACCAGGTCCTGGCTTTTTCTACAGAGGCCGCCATGCCCGGGCCCCCTCAGATGGCGGCCTTGCGCTCGCGCAGCAGTTCGCGCGCCCGCAGGAAGGCCAGGTGATCCTCCTGCCCGTGCCGATGGCCGACCTGGCCGGGGAGCCCTCCGGGGCCATTACCGCGATGGCCTCGAACCGCCTTTTGGGGGCACCGCCTCTCTCAACAGCTTGTCGGCGCGCCTAGTCACGGCCAGTTCGGTCTCCAACTCGGCGATCCGGCGCCGGGCCGCGACTGGCTCGGTGTGATCCGACAAGGTCAGGCCGGGTTTCTGACCGGTGCCGATCAGCTCTTGCTCGCGCCAGTTGTAGATCGTCCGATCGCTGATCTGTAGATCGAAGGCCACTTGGCGGACGGTTCGACCGGCCTTCAGCAGGTCTAGGCCTTGCGGCGGAACTCGGGGAGATATCTCCTTGCCATGCCGATCTCTACTGAAGGGGATGTAGACATGTAATCGATCAAAGCAACTCCACGAAAGCCGGGGTGCGTCAGAGTCTCCACCGAACCCGGCGCGGTTCACTGCCGAGGTAGGAGGCCATCGCGGCGCCCTGGGTGCCGACCTGACCCGGAGTGCCGCCGGTGCTTATCGTGAAAGAGCAGGTGGTTGCCATGGCGTCATGGGCAGGTGGCATTGTGAAAGCATCCGAGATCGACTATGAGGCGGTATTCCAGGCACTGCCGAGCGCGGTGGCCCTGTTCACCACAGACCTGGTGTACGCCGACGTCAATGAGGCGTTCTTGAACAGCATGGGGCGCACCCGTGAGCAGGTGGTGGGCCACCACCTGGCTGATGCCTTCCCCAGCGACCCCAAAAACCCCACCATGACGGGCATGCTCCAGCTGCAGGATTCGCTGCGGTGGGTGGCCGCCACCGGGGAGCGCGACGCCATGACGCTGCACCGCTACGACGTGGAGTACCCCGATCGGTCCGGGGTCTGGGAGCAGCGGTACTGGAGCCCGATCAACGTCCCCGTCTTCGGCCCGGACGGGCGGGTGGCGCTGCTGCTTCACCGGGAGGAAGACATCACCGAGTTGATCCGCACCCGCGGTGGCCAAGGCAGCGGAGAGCAGGTGACGGTACTGGAGGCCGAGCTGTTCACCCGAGCCCAGGAACTGCAGGAGGTCAACGAACGGCTGCGCCAGGCCCACGCCCGCGAACACGAAGTCGCCCTGAGCTTGCAACAGGCGATGCTGCCCGCCCCCGGGCCTTTGAAAGACCACCGCTCAGCAGTGCGCTACCACCCGGCGGTCGGGGCCCTGAACGTGTGCGGGGACTGGTATGACCTGGTCGACCTGCCGGGTGACCGCATCGCGGTGGCCGTCGGCGACGTCGTCGGCTGCGGCCTGGCCGCCGCCGGTGTCATGGGCCAGCTGCACAGCGCCCTCAGCGCCGCTTCCCGCGTCGCCGACAGCCCCGCCCAGGCCCTGCACGTCCTGGACCTGTACGCCCGCTCGGTCGACGGCGCGGAGTCGACCACAACGGTCCTGTCCGTCATCGACTGCACCAACCGCACCATCGCCTACAGCAGCGCCGGCCACCTTCCGCCGGCCCTGCTGCACCCCGACGGCGCCGTGGACTTCCTCGACCAGGCCACCGATCCCCCACTCGGCGCCTGCCCTGAACATCTCCCCCGCCCCCAGGCCGAGGCCGCGTTCACCGAGGGGGCCACCCTTGTGCTGTACACCGACGGGTTGATTGAACGCCGCGGTGAGGACATCGATGTCGGCCTGGCCCGGCTTGCCGACTCCCTCACCCGCCACCAAGGCGCCGACCCCGAAACACTCGCCGACGCCCTCTTGAGCGACCTGCTCCCACCTGCCGGTGCCACCGACGACACAGCCCTGGTCATCCTCCGTTTGTAGCGAGAGTGCCATCGGTCGTGTCGCCCCGAGCGTCTCAGTGCGTGTTTGAGAGGTGGTCGTGGTGCTGTTTTGCCAGGTGGGTATGGGTGAGGCATGACACGAGACCGGTTTTTACCCCTCTGATCTGATCGATGAGCAGTGGGCGCTGATCGAGCCGCTGCTGCCCGCCCCGCATTGGGACGGCCGCCCGGACAAGCATCCACGGCGAGAGATCGTGGACGCGATCATGTACCTCGTACGCACCGGCTGCTCCTGGCGGCAACTGCCGGCCGACTTCCCGCCCTGGCAGACCGTCTACTGGCACTTCGTCCGCTGGGAAGAGCAGGGAGTGACCCAGCAAATCTTGGATGTGCTGCGTCGGCGGGTCCGCAGGAGCGTCGGCCGCAGTGATCGACTCCCAGAGCGTCAAAGACGCCGACACCGTGTCCGGAAGGCTGGGGGCTCCTCACCCTCTCAAACACCACCTCCCCGGACGTGGCCCGGTACGTCCCCCGAGCATTCGGGTTGTACCCGTACGTGGCTAACACCATGTCCGATTTCCGCCAGAGCCCACGAGAAAGTTTGAGACAGGCTGTCCGTGGGCCGGCACACGACGTGCCCTACGGCCTGGACACCTCTGTCGAGATGAGAATGCGTGAACCACGACGACCATATGTTCTCGGACTCGCCGGTTGACGACCTAGAGTTCGGTGACATTCTCCAGCGTGCGTACCGGCACGTGCTGAGCTGGCGGCAATCGGTTACCGATCGCCCGGTTTTTCCCGTGGTGACATCGGATGAGCTGCGCGATCTTCTCACGGACGGGGGCCCACCCGAAGCCGGCACCGATGCGATCTCGACTCTGGACATCCTGGCGCGGGCCGGTGAACTGGGGTCGACAGCCAGCGCGGGGCCGCGCTACTTCGGCTATGTCATCGGCTCCTCCCTGCCCGTGGCCGTGGGCGCGGACTGGCTGGTCACCGCCTGGGACCAAAATGCGACGCTGTACTCGTGCGGCCCTGCGGTCTCGGTGATCGAGGAGGTCTGCGCCGACTGGTTGGTGAAAATGCTCGGACTGCCTCCGCATACGTCAGCGGGATTCACCACAGGTACCCAGATGGCCGCCTTCACCTGCCTGGCGGCGGCCAGGCACCATCTGCTGGCCCGGCAGGGCTGGGACGCTGAGGCGGACGGGCTGTGGGGAGCGCCGCGCATCCCGGTGATAGCCGGCGAGCAGCGCCATGCCTCGATCGATCGCGCCCTGCGCTACCTGGGAATGGGGACGCGTGTTCACAATGTCGGGTGCGACGCCAACGGCGCGATCGACCTCTCCGCGCTACGCGCGGAACTGGACCAGGTGGATCGACCACCGATCGTCTGCGTGCAGGCCGGCAATATCAACACCGGTGCCGTCGACCCGCTGCGCGAAGTGTGCGAGCTCACGCACGACCGAGGCGGATGGGTGCACGTCGATGGAGCGATCGGACTGTGGGCTTTGGCCAGCGACAAGTATCGCCACCTTTTTGACGGAGCACACCTGGCGGACTCCTGGACCACAGACGCGCACAAGTGGCTGAACGTGCCCTTCGACTGCGGCATCGCATTCGTCGCCCATCCCGACGCGCACCGGGCGGCTGTCGGGGTCACCGCGGCCTATCTGGAGGCATCCGCCCACCGAGATCAGATCAACACCGTGCCGGACTGGTCCAGGCGTGCCCGCTCGGTTCCCGTCTACGCAGTACTGCGGACGCTGGGCCGGGCAGGCATTGCCAGGCTCATCGACCGCAACGTCGAGCACGCTCACCGCATCGCCGCCCACCTCGCGGCGGAACTCGGCATCGAAATCGTCAACGAGGTCGTCCTGAACCAGGTCCTGGTGCGATTCACCGCACCCGGCCACGACGATGACGAGCTCACCCGAGAGGTCATCGCCAGGGTCCAGGACGACGGCACCTGCTGGCTCAGCGGATCGGTCTTCGATAACCGAGTAGTCATGCGCATATCGATCTGCTCGGCGTACACCACGGTCGAAGACATCCGGCGAAGCGCCGATGCCATCATCCGCTGCGGCCGCGACGCCATGGCCAGACGGGCGCGGACCACGGGTACCGGCTGACCCGCGCCAGTCCGTTGGCGCGGAGCCACAAGGTAGAACGAATCAGCACTTCACACCGTCTCTGGGGTTGAGGAACCCGCGGACAGGGCCTGTCTAATCATGAATCTTCGCCCCTGGTCAGAGGTCGATCATTTTCCAGCACGTCGTCCGAGGGTGTGTGGCCGCCCGGCCAGCCGTGGCTGCGCCGGCCGCTTGCCCGTCCTCGCCCCGGGCCTGCGCGGCGCGTACCCAGATCCACAGCGTCTCGCGGCCACCCCCAGGTCCCGCGCGATCGACGTGATCGTCCATCCGGCCTCGACAGCACCAGCGCCACCGCGTCGGCCTTGAACTCGGGCGGGTAGTTCTTCATCACCATCAGGGACGTCTCTTCCCCGACCGTCCTTCTCCGCCGGCCGCGGCCCCGCACCCGGCTGGCGGTCCCCTGGCCGAAGAACCGGAACCCGCCTTCTTACTCACCCCTGGGGTTCTCACCCAGGCGCGGGCGGATAGCCCCGATCGGCCGTAACAGCCCTCGCCGATCTTCCTGCGAATAACATGCAGGTGCATCTGACTCGTAGAATGTTCGCCACCCGGGAGGGTTCGCCTCGTGCACGCCGTCGACCAGGAGTCCGCACTGCCCATTCGCCATGTCGGCGACCCGATCCTGCATCGTGCGTGCGCGCCGGTGACCGCCTTCGACGCCGACCTCGCGACACTGGTGCGGGACATGTTCGCCAGCATGTACGCCGCCCGGGGCGTCGGGCTGGCGGCCAACCAGATCGGCGTCGGCCTGCGGGTGTTCGTCTACGACTGCCCCGACGACAGCGGGGGGTTCCGCAAGGGCGTCGTGGTGAATCCCACCTTGGTCGTGCCTGAGGTAGGACAGCGCAGGCTGCACGAGGAGGAGGAGGGTTGCCTGTCGGTACCCGGCCAGCGGGCCCTCCTGGCCAGGCCCGACCGCGCCATCGTGCACGGTTTCGATGTCACCGGCGCCCCGATTACCGTCGAGGGCACCGGCCTGCTGTCTCGCTGCCTGCAACACGAGAGCGACCACCTGGAGGGCCGTCTCTACATCGACCGCCTGCCGGCCAAGCGGCGCAAGGAGGTCCTGATATGAGATCTACAAGGTGGGCGCCGCTCCTCATTGGCGGCCGGGCCTGGACCTGCTGGGCGTCCTCGGCCTCAAGGTGGCGGTCGTCCCGCACTACGACAACGCCGAGGGCGGCACCCACGACACCCGCTACTGCTATCTGGGCGAGCGGCGGCTGACCCAGATGGAATCAGAACTGCCGCCGGGCGCTGCCGTCCTGGGGATCGACGAGCACACCGCGCTGGTCGTCGACCTGGGCACCGAGGAGGCGCTGGTGGCCGGTCGGGGCCGCGTGACGATCCGCCGGCCCGGCTCCCAGGCCGTCCTGCCTGCGGGCACGAGCACGAACCTGGAGGAGATCCGCCGCTTGACCCGCGGTGAGACGACGGTGAGCGGCGGGGCACCGCAGGTCATTTCCCCGGCGCCGCACCAGATGAGTCTGGCAGAGGCGACCCGCTCCTGTGAGGAGCGCTTCACCGCCGCGCTCACCGGGCACGACGCCGCCCGGGCCGTACTTGATCTGGAGGCAGAGGTCGCCCGCTGGGGCGCCGACACCGAGGAAGACGAGGGCGGTGTCGAGCACGCCAGGGAGAGCCTGCGACTGCTGATCGCGAAGCTGGGCGCCCGAGCGGGCGCCCCGAGTCCGGGGGATCTGCTCGCCTCCCTGGTCGGATCCGTGCTCGCGCTACGCGGTGAGTTGCGCCGCCAGGGACGCTACGACATCGCGGACGCGCTGCGCGCGGCACTGCTGCGCGGCGGGGTACTGGTCGCAGACACCCCGGACGGCCCTCGCTGGACCTCTGCCGGGAGTGACCGGCCACCGGTGAACGCTCTGCTGACGCCCGGTTACTGACGGAGACCCGCTGGGTGTCCTCGTTCGGTGATGTCGACGAGCGTGTAACTCACGGCGGTGAGCCTGCACTCCGGGTTGGGAGCCGGGCCTGGTACGGCCCGTCCCTGGTCGAGGCGCCCGATGCCCTGCGGGCCGCCCTGGGATGACAGACGCCTGTTCCTCTTCACACCGTTTCCGCCTCACACCGGCAGTTGCCGCTTACCGCCGTCAACCGTCGATGCCGGCCTCCCGGTTGACGACCGGATAGGGAACGTGGGTGCGGCGGTTCTCGCCGATCGACAGCCGCCCCCTGCCGGGGGGCGCTCGCTGCACACAGTCGCGCCGCTCACAGATGCGGCAGCCGACTCTACGAGGACGAGGACGGCTTCGTCGCCTGGATGCTCGACGGCCCCGACGCCGCCCACACCGTCTCGCTGCCGCAACCCGGCGAGCCTTTGCGCGCGATCCCGCAGACCTACACCGAGCAGCACTCCGCCGAGTACCAGGCCCAGGCCGTCATCGACCTGGCCCACAGGCTCCGCGACAAGATCGGCCCCTTGGCCGTGGAGAAGATCGTCCTGCACACCAGCCTCACCCTCCAGGCGGTCAAGGCCATCGGCCGGGCCGACGCGTTCCTCGTCCTCGACAAAAGCGAGGCCAAGCACGACCTGATCCGGCTTGGCCAGGGCATGATCGAGACGCACGCCCGCGAGCCGTACCGCCTGGCGGGGACCTGTGACCCCGAGCGGGCCGGGCCACCCCGCCTACGCCGCAGTCGTCGAGGAGTGGCGGACACGACGCTTGGCCGCAAGAGCGCTGGTCCAGCATCACGGTTCCCTGTTCGCCGAGACGCCTTCTTCGGGGCTCACCACGGAAAGCTCTTGGACGAGCGGGGCTTTCCCCGCTCTGACCAGGCCAGGCGGGGTGAAAGCGTGCAAGGTGAGGATGTCGGGCATCGGTGCGAGGCCGGGACCACCGGCCTGAACCCAGGCGGCGATATCCTCGGCGGCATCGGGGTGGTTGACCAGGCCGAGCCATACCGGCCGCCCGCCCGCGGCGCGTCCGGCGGGTGAAGGCCGCACGACGATCACGTTGGCCTGCTCGCACACGTCCAGGCAGTCGCTGATGTGGACATCGGCGATCTCCGACAGGCGGCGAAGCTGCTCGTCATGGTCGAGGGCGGGGATTTTGCGGATGCTACCGCAGCAGCAGTCCCGGCAGACGGTGAGCCTGCTCATGCGTGCTTGAACCCCTTTCCGGTGCGATCCAGCGGGTCGGGCTCCAGCCCAAGGTAGGTGGCCCTGAGTTCGTCCCAGGCCGTGAGGCGCTCATAATCGGGCGGGTCGAGGATCTGCTGGCGGTCGGTGAGGAACGGGTTGGGCAGCAGCACCGTCATCAGCTGGTCGCCTTGGCCGTTGAACATCCGCACGCCCCAGGAGACGGGGCTGCCGCCGGCGCCGATGGAGCGATACAGCTCGGCGCGGGCGCAGCGGCGGATCCGCCCGAGTTCAGGACCGCTGGCGGTGTGCTCGCCGATGCACAGGTGAAAATGCCAGCGGCCGAAGTCGACGGTGACATAACCGTCGTACAGGCTGATCCGCTCAGGTGCGTTGGGCGCGGCGACCTCCCAGGCCGCGCCTTGGACGATCACGCCGAACCAGATGTGCTCCCAGTGTTTTTCGAAGATGCCGGTGACCAGGGCCAGCAGGGTCTGCTCATCGGTGGGCAGTGCCCACACGTGCAGGGTGCCGGCCCCGAACTCCTCGACGACGGTGTAGCTCATCAGGCTCCTTCGGTCTGTCGCAGGGACGGCGCCCACTGCTCACGGCGGGTTTCGGGGTCGATCAGGGCGCAGTCGCCGCACTTGCCGCCGCCGGGCAACCGGTAGTACAGGCAGCAGCTGCGCCGCACGAAGAACGGCCGGCCAGGGGCGGGCTCGACCAGGTCGCCGCTGCCCCTTAGCATTTCCAGCGCCAGCAGTTCGCGTCCGAGTGAGACGGCCCGCGCGGTGAGCTCGGGGCGTTCGCGGGCGACGGCACGGACGGTGCCTGCCAGGGCGGAGGCGGCGTTGCCCCACAACAGCCCAGGGGCGATCTTCACGACCTCCTGTACGGCCTGCGCCAGTGGCTCCAGCAACTCGGTCATCACGTTGCGGTGCAGCGGTTCGGCGATCCTGGCGGGGTCGAGAATCTGCCAGCCGGTCAGGCGCTCGGCCCGCAGCGGCAGCGGCCCGCTGGACACCGCCTGCCAGTGGACTCGGAAGGGGGCCAGGTCCAAGAGCAGGTCGTGCGCTACCGCCGCGCCGACGACGGGTGACCACAGCCGGGCCGCCAGCCCCTGGAACAGGATGGAGGCCGCCACCCGGAGCTCATCGGTACCCAGGCGTCCGGCGAGATCGGTGATCCGCTGCCGCAGGGGCTCGGGGTCGACCAGCAGGTCGGTGAGCGGTCGCCAGCCTGTCTCGATCGGGCCGATCGGGCCGATTCCGAGTTCGAAGTAGCCGCTGATCGTGGAGACGTCGGCGACCGCGGCCGACACCGCCGACGGCGCGGCAGGAAGCAGTCCGGGCCGGGCGACGGCGAGCCGGGAGCGCGCCGTGCGCGTCCAGGCGGCCAGGTCGGGCAGGGTGGCGAACCAGTGGGTGGTGCCGTCGTAGGCCGCCTCGTAGCCGTCGCCCGTCCATTCCACCGCCAGCTCGGCTGGCTCGCCGCCGGCCGTACACCAGCCCTCTCTGGCCAGCGCACGCTCCAGCAGCGGAGTATGCAGCCCCTGGGCGAGGAGGTGGACGGTGCCGCCGGCCCCGTTCTGGAGTACGAACATGCCGGAGGCCGCGTCGAAGGCCAGTTCGCTGCCGTCGAAGGAGGCTCCGATCGCCCCGCGCAAGGTCAGCTCCTCCGGGGTGCCGGTGTGCAGGTGGCCCGCCGGGTCGATCAGCCACATCCGGTCGGCGACCCGCAGCGCGAGCTCCAGATCGTGGGTGGAGACCACGATGACCAGGTTCTTCTCGCGGGCCAGGCGGCGCAGCAGGCCCATGAGGGAGACCCGGGAGGTGACGTCGAGGAAGGCGGTCGGCTCGTCCAGCAGGATCGCCGCCGGTTCCTGGGCCAGGGCGCGAGCGACGAGCACCCGCTGGCGCTCGCCGTCGGACAGCTCACTCACCGCCCGGTCGGCCAGGTGGCCCGCGTTCACGGCGGTCAACGCCCACGTGATGACCTCGTGGTCACCGGGCGACAGCCGTCCGGTGAATCCGGTATGCGGGTGACGGCCCAGCCCGGCCAGTTCGCGGGCGCTCAACAGCGGCGGCAGGTCGCGTTCGGTGAGCACGACGGCCAGGCTCCTGGCCAGATGGGCGGCGGCCAGGGTCTCGATGCCGACGCCGTCGACGCGCACCTGGCCGCCCAGCGCGGGCTGGAGCCCGGCCATGGTGCGCAGCAGCGTGGACTTGCCGGTCCCGTTTGAACCGATCAGCACGGTCAACTCCCCCGCCACAGCCTCGGTGTCCAGGTCGTCGAGCACGCGACGCTCCCGCTGCCCCCGCCTGGCGGGGTATCCGGCGTGCAGTCCGCGCAGTTCCAAGCCCATGCTCATACCGCCAATCCGGTTCGGGCCGCGCGGCTGCGCAGCAGTACGGCGATCACCACAGGCGCGCCCAGGATGGTGGTCACGGCGTTCAGCGGCAGCACGACCCCGCTGCCCGGTGCCTGGGTGGCGACGCAGCACGCCAGCGCCACGGCGGCGCCCAGCAGGACGGCCGCGGGCATCAGCACCCGGTGGTCGGCGGTGCCCAGCAGCAGCCGGGCCACGTGCGGCACCGCCAGGCCGAGGAAGGCGATCGGCCCGCAGTAGGCGGTCACCACCCCGGCCAGCACCGAGGAGGTCAGCAGGGTGAGCGTGCGCACCGCCCGGACCCGCACACCCATCGTGCGTGCGTAGTTCTCGCCCAGCAGCAGCGCGTTGAGCGGTTTGACCCCGGCCAGCGCGCCCGCCAGCGCGGCCACGCAGACCGGCACGAACACCCCGAGGTCTCCCCAGGTGGTGCCGGCGAAGCTGCCCAGACCCCACATGATGAACTGCTGGGCCCGCTGCGGCTCGGTATAGACCAGCAGCAAGGTGATCACCGAGACGGCGGCCGACCCCACCATCACGCCGATGATCAGCAGCGTCACCACCGACCTGACCCGCCGCGACAGCACCAGCACCAGCCCCAGCACCGCGGCCGCACCGGCCGAGGCGGCCACCACCACACCCGCGCGGCCCAGGCCCGCGACACCCGCGGTGAACGCGCCCGCCGCGCCGCCCCACCCGATGATCACCAGGGCGACGCCCAGGCTCGCGCCCGAGCTCACCCCCAGGATGTACGGCTCGGCCAGCGGGTTGCGAAACAGGGTCTGCAGCTGTACTCCCGAGACCGACAGGGCCGCTCCGGCCAGAGCCGCGGTGATGGCGCGCGGCAGCCGTACCGTCCAGATGATCTCCTGAACCCCCGGATCCGCGCCGGTGCCACGCAACAGCGCGAACAGCGCCTGGTTCAGCGGGATCAAAGTCGAGCCGAGCAGGACCGCCAGCGCGAACGCCAGCGGCACCGTGATCCCCATGACGACCAGGACGACGCTCCGGCGGCGTCGGGCCGCTTCCGGAACATCGGGGAGGGCCGGAGCCGTCACTTGGTCAGCTGCTGGTAGAAGGTGAAGGCGTGATCGGGCGCGAGGTCTGGGTGCAAGATCGCGACCAGGTCGGCCAGGATCAGGTCCGGGTGGCCGACGCCGCGCTCGTAGAAGTCGTTGCCGCCCCCAGGCCCGAGCGTCCTGTTCGCCGACCAGACGCTCCCGGACTCGAACGCGCCGAACTTGGCATAACGCGGGTCGGTCTTCTCCACATCGGCCAGGCTCTTCCACTCGTTCACGTTGGCGAGCCACACCTTGGCGTCCTTGGCCTTGGACAGGACGGCCTCCAGGTCCAGGGTGGTGCTGCCGGGGCCCAGCGTGTCCGCCCACGGGTAGGTGCCGCCCGCGTCCTTGATCAGTCCCGCGACGTAGCTGCCTCCGTTGGGCACCGACCACTGCCCCTCATACATCTGGCCAGGTAGCACGGTGACCGGTGTGGCCGCCTTGGCCTTGGCGGCCAGGGCGGTGTAGTCGGCCTCGACCTTGCCGAACACCTCGCCGGCCTTGGCCTCGGTACCGGTCAGCGCGGCCATCACCTTGATCCACTCGGCGCGGCCCAGTGCGGTGGACTCCAGCCATTCCGCGTTGGCCACCACCTTGATCCCGGCCTGACGCAGCGGGCCGTAGGACTTGTCCTCGGTGCCGCCGCTCATCAGCACATCCGGCTTGGCGGCGATCTCCTTCTCGGTGTCGACCTCCTGCCCCTTGGCATACTCGGTGATCTTCCCGGCCTTCACCTGGGCCAGCACCTGAGCCGAGGTGATGTACCCGGCCGACGAAACGCCGCTGAGCCGCTCCAGCACGCCCAGGTCGGTGATGAACGGCAGGTGGGTCGTCGAAGCGGAGAACAATCGCTCGATCGGGGTCTCGACGGTGACCGCTGCGGCCAGCTCACCGGTGAGCGCGGGAGCCGGAGTGCCGCACCGCACCAGCACGTAGGTCTCCGGTTTGGCGCCGGGGGCGGGCTGCTTGACGGTGAGGACCTGATAGTTCTTGGCGTAGGTCAACGTGAAGTTCGTCGCGTGCTCCACCTTCTGCTTGACCGGGAAGTAGTCCCGGCCCGCGTCGAAATCGGTGACGCAGCGGCCCTCGGCCGCCGGGGCCGCAGGCGTGGCCGCCTCCGGGGTGCCACAGGCGGCGACGGCGAATAAGGATGCGAGCAGTGCTGCGGTGATCGAGCGGGGGATGCCCATGCATGCTCTCCTGAAGGCGGGCCGCGGACGCCGTTCCTCGACGGCCTCCGCGACGGTTGGGAGGCCGGGTCACCAGGAGAGTCCGGCACGCCGAGCATGCCCAGGGCCGGTAGGCCGAGGTCCAGGCATGGCGATCGCCGTTCCTCTCTTGGGGAGATCCGCCCCAATTTCTGCGAGGAGGCGACCGCGTGAGTCTCCTGGCTCTCGGGTCGAGGCTCGTCCCGGCCTTCCCACCCTCGCGGGCAGTGGCTTCGTCGGGATTCGCTCGCCGATCACAGTGGCGGGACCGCGCCGGATTCACACCGGCTTCCTCGTTCCGCGCTCGCCTACGCCGACCATGCTCGCACACCACCCATCAACGACAAAGAGCGCACCCCCTGTCAGACTCGGCGTGCCTCCCCGCGTTCGACGGGAGCACCGGCGCGCACACTGTGGAGGATCTGGGCGAGGCCCCCGTACCACGCGCGGCCCGGACCTGTTGGAGTACGCCGGGCCGTCCAGCACCCGCACCTGGCTCGCGCGGACCGCCGGCAGCTCGGCTCGGCCTGGATGGCGGGTCAGCCCCTCCGTACGGGAGACTGGTCTAGTCTCACGATCGTGACGATCAGGAACTCGCACTGCTCCTTCTGCGGTGCGGCCTTCACCCCCGGCCAGTCCTGGCCGCGCACCTGTGCCGGCTGCCGGAACACCTCCTACCTCAACCCGCTGCCGGTCGCGGTGATGGTGCTGCCGGTCGACGACGGCCTGCTGGTGATCCGCCGTGACGTCGAACCACACCGGGGCGGGCTCGCCCTGCCCGGCGGCTACGTCGACATGGGCGAGTCCTGGCAGCGGGCGGCCGTCCGGGAGCTCCGGGAGGAGACGGGAATCGTCGTCGACGCGGACGAGGTGCGCCTCCTCGACGTGCTCAGCGCCCCCGACGGCACCGTACTGATCTTCGCTCTGGGGCCGAGGACCCTTTCGGCCGCCCTCCCGCCGGTCACGTCCACGGCCGAGACGACGGAGTGGCTGCTGATCGACGGGCCGAGGGAACTGGCGTTACCGCTGCACACCAGGATCGTGGCGAAGTACTTCGAACGAAACGATCACTAGGGGCACGGACTGGCGGGGCGACCTGTCCGGCTACTCGGCGGGCTCCGGGACACGCCAGGCAAGGCCGGTGCCCTCCACCTGGACGCCGACCCTGGTGCCGGTGGCCATCGGGTCGGCCGGAGCCGGTATTCGCGCGGTGACGTGCGTGCCGTCGCGCAGGCGCACGGTGACCAGCGCGTCGTGGCCGTGAAAGTCATCGCCGGTCACGGTCGCGATCACGGCCTGCGGGGCCGGTGGCGCGGTGATCCGGACCTGTTCGGGACGTACCAGCACGGTGAGCGCCCCGTGACCGGAAGGGAGTCCGGCCACCGCGACCGGACCGAGCGCGGTGCTCAACACCGCCGGATCGTCGCGGTGGCCGGGCTCGGCCTGTGCGGGCAGCAGGATCGCGTCACCGACGAAGGTGGCCACCCAGGCGTCGGCGGGCCAGCGATAGACACTCGTGGGTGAGCCGTGCTGGACGATCACGCCTTCGCGCATGACCGCGATCTGATCGGCCGTCGACAGTGCCTCGCCCTGGTCATGAGTGACGAGGATCCCGGTCGCGCGGTCCGCGCGCAGCGCGGACCGCACATCGTGCCGCAACTCCGCGCGCAGTCCGGCGTCGAGCGCGCTGAACGGCTCGTCCAGCAGGATGAGAGAAGGCCGCGGCGCCAGGGCGCGGGCGACCGCCACCCGTTGTTGTTGTCCTCCGGACATCTGATGCGGCATCCGCTCGCCGTACCCGGCCAGGCCTACCAGGCTCAGTGCCTCGTCGATCCGGCCACGACGCCGCTCGGCCCGGCTCAGCCCGTATCCCACGTTGTCGCGTACCGACAGATGAGGAAAGAGCGCGCCCTCCTGCGGCACGATCACGATCTGGCGCCGCTGGGGCGGCGTGTGCGCGGTGGGGCCGGCGACCACTTGCCCGTCGACGACGATCTCGCCCGCGTCGATCCGCTCGAAGCCCGCGACGCAGCGCAGCAAGGTCGTCTTCCCGCAACCGGAGGGACCCAGCACAGCCGTCAGGGTGCCGCTCGGCACGGTAAGATCGACACCGTCGAGAGCCGCGACAGTTCCGTAGCGCCGGACGATCCCGCGTAGTTCCAACCGGCTCACCGCTGAACCTCCTTGCTGAGAATCCCGGTACGCGCGGCCAGCAGCCACGTGGGCACCGACGACAACACCACGAGCAACACCGCATAAGGCGCCGCACCGGCGTAGGCGGCCACCGCCGTGTTCGTCCACAGCTCAGTGGCGAGGGTGTCGACACCGGTCGGGCGTAGCAACAACGTCGCCGGCAGTTCTTTCATGCAGGTGAGGAAGACCAGCGCCGCGCCGGCACCGATGCCCGGCAGCGTGAGCGGCAGGGTCACCGTACCCAGCACCGCCAGCGGCCCGCGCCCCAGGGACCGGGCGACCTCTTCGAGTACGGGCGGCGCCTGGGCCGTCGCCGTGGCGACGGCGGTGACGGCCAGCGGAAGGAAGAGCGCGGCGTAGGCGAGCGCGAGCAGCCAGGTCGTCTGATAGAGCGGGTAGGCGACGTTGATCCCGAAGAACACCAGGGACAACCCGATCACCACCCCGGGCAGGGAGTGGCTGAGGTAGCCGAGCCGTTCCAGCGTCGCGGACAGACGACCGGGCACACGGGCACTCAACACCCCCAGCGGCAGCGCGAGCAACATGGTCAACGCCGTCCCCGCCAGGGAGAGCCACAGGGAGTTGCCCGCGGCCACCATCACCTCCGGCCAGGTTCCCGGGCGGGAGACACCCTCGGCCATCCGCCGGGCGAGGCTGAACGCGGTGACGCCGAGAGCCGAAACCGCGACGGCCAGCAGCGCGGCCACCGCGGGCCAGCGCGCCCGGCCCAGGCCGGCCCTGCCCGGCGGGCGGCGGGTGCCGTTCAACCGGGCGTAGCGAGCCCCGCGCCGCCGGGTCGCGCCTTCCCCCGCCAGGACGAGCACGGTCAGCGCCACGAGCACGGTCGACAGCACCAGCGCGCCGGTCCGGTCGAAGCCGAGGTCGAACGCCAGGAAGATGGCGCGGGTGAAGGTGTCGGCGCGCACGATCGAGACCGCGCCGAAGTCCGACAGCACATAGAGCGCCACCAAGAGCCCGCCGCCGGCGATCGCGGGGCGGATCTGGCGCAGCGTCACCTGTGTGAAGGTGCGCCAGCCGCCGTGGCCCAGCGATCGCGACACCTCCTCCTGAGCCGGGTCGGCACCGGCCAGGGCCGCGGCCACCGGCAGCAGGACATAGGGATAGGAGCACAGCGTCAGCACCAGGGCCGCCGCCCAGAAGCCCTCGAAACCATCCACCGTGGACACCCAGGCGAAACCGGCGATGTAGGTCGGCACCGCGAGAGGCAGAACGGCCAGGACGGCGAAGACACGGCGGGCCGGCAGATCGGTGCGCACGAGCAGGAAGGCCGAGCCGACACCGAGCACCAGGCAGCCGGCGGTCACCACGGCCGCCAGGGCGAGCGTGCCCGCGGCCAGCGCCGCGACCCGCCCGGTCAACAGTTCCTCGGCGATCCGGACGCCGCCCGCCTCGGCGGTCCTGACCGCGAGATAGACCAGCGGGATCAGGGCGACCGCCACGGCCACCACGGACGACGTGAGCAGCACGGGCCGTGCCGGCCGCGGCGACCGGCCACGGCCCCGTGGCCGGCTCGCGCTTTCTGTCGTGGGGCTACTGGGGTGTGGCGGCGGAGACCCGCCGCGCCCCTTCTGCCTCGCGGAGAGCGATGACCTTCTCAGGGGACCAGTCCCGATTCCTTGATGAGCGCGATCGTCGCCTCAAGCTGGTCGAGGTCGTTCAGGTCGACCGCGGGAACCTTCAGGTCCTTCAGCGCGGGCACTCCTGCGGGCGATGCGGCTTCGGCGATGACGGGGTACTCGAAGGTCTCCTCGGCGAAGTACTTCTGCGCCTCGGCGCTGAGCAGGTAGGTGACGAAGGCCTGCACGTCAGGATTCTGAGCGGCCTTCTTCAGCACGCCGACACCCGCCACGTTGACCAGGGCGCCGCTGTCGCCGTCGGGGAAGAAGTGCAGCTTGGCGGTGAGCGTGTCAGGCGTCGCCCCCTTCTCCTTGGCCAGCTCGCCCAGGTAGTAGTGGTTGATCAGGCCGACGGCGAGCTTGCCGGAGTCGACCTCCTCCAGGATCGGGCCATTGCCTTCACGGATCTGCGGGTCATTGGCCTTGAGCCCGGCCAGCAACTCCTTGGCCTTGGCCTCTCCATGCTGCACGGTCACAGCGGTGACGAACGCCTGGAAGGACGCGTTGGTCGGGGCCACCCCGACCTTGCCCTTCCAGGCCGGATCGGTGAGGTCGAACACCGAGGTGGGCAGCCGGTCGGCGGGCACCAGGTCGGGGTTGTAGACCAGCACCCGCGAACGGGCGGTGACACCGACCCATTCCCCGCTCTTGGCCCGATAGGTGGCCGGCACCTGGTCGAGCACGGCGGCCGGCAGCGGCGCGAACATGCCCTTCTTGGCCACGGCGCCGAGCGCGCCGGCGTCCTGGGCGAAGAAGGCGTCCGCCGGTGACCTCTCCCCCTCTTCGAGAAGCTGGGTGGCCATGGCCGCGGTGGCGGCGTAACGGGCTTCGACCGCGATGCCGCTCTGCGCGGTGAACTTGTCCAGCAGAGGCTTGACCAGCGACTCGCTGCGCCCGCTGTAGACGGTGATCTTCTTCTCGGCCGTCGGGTCGGCGGTGTCCGTGGATTCACCGCACGCGGCCAGCCCGAGGACGAGAACACCGGTGGCGGCCAGTGCGAGCACAGTTTTGGGGAGGAATGTCGGCACTGCGGTACTCCTTCGGTCCCGGAGAAGAGCCCCGGCTACAACTACATCGCTGTAGAAGTTAGCAGAGGCTAACCTAAGGGTCTTCTATGGGGGCCCGATGGGCACCGTAGGGCATCTGGCCTGCGACGCTGCGACACCACGCGCGGGTTCCCCATGTGTCCGCGGTCACCTGGGGACCACCGGCCACGCACGTTCTTCGCGGCGAGGAGAGCGGGTCTCCCGGGACGGTCATCGAGATGGTGCCCCGACCTTCACCGGGCCGCTCGCGTGCAACGGGCCGGTCGCCTCCGGCGGCTGGAGGACGAGCGGGTCATCGCCATACCCGCCCTGGTGAAGTCGGCGGCGGGTATCGACGTCCGGCGTCACCTCACCGCGGACGCTCGGCGCTGAGACCACCGGTGCAGGGGCCGCCGGGCTGCGTCAGGTCGACGATGGCCTCTCCGGTCCACACCACCGATCCCGCTGCCACCAGGACGGGAACCACGAGCAGGAAGGCACCGCGCGGGCCGGGCAGTGGTTTGAGCAGGGCGGCGATCCGGCGCGGGACGGGCCCGGGACCTCGCCGGGCCAGGAACGGCACCGCCCCGGACGGCGCCCCGTCATCGTGAGACAGCAGGGCCGTCATGGCGATCGCCCGGGCTGTCGCCCTGCGGTCACCGATCTGCTCGGCCGCCTGTTCGTCGGCCCAGCGCTCGATCAGGTATCCCACCAGGTGGCGGACCTGCCACAGGAACGGGTGCGCCGCGACCGCCAACCGGCTCGCCAACAGCCACCGGTGATGATGCCCGGCCAGGTGGGCGCGCTCGTGCGCCATGACCACCGCGTGGTTCTCTTCGTCGAGAGCGTTCAACATGCCCTGGGTCACCACGATCCGGCCCGGCCGCCCGGGGAGGGTGAAGGCGGCCGGCCGTTCCTCGGCCACCACCACGACGACGTCATCACCGGGAAGAGCCGCGGCCTGTTCACGGGCCGCGCACAGCGATCGCCGCTCCCGCCGGGCGCCGCCGGCGAGGGTGGCGACAGCGGTCACCAGGAAGGCGAGAGCGACCCAGTACGGCCATTCCAGCGGTTCACCCTGGACGAGAAGCAGGACGGCATGGATCGAGACAGCCATCACGCTCACCGAACTCGCGGCCGCGACCACGACGGCGGAGGATATGAAGGCCACCGTCGCCGCCGCCGGTTGTTGCCGGTCGACCAGCGCGGCCATCGAGACGACCAGTGCCGCGGGGGCGACGAGCGTCGACAGGACGAAATGGTCGATCATCAGGTTCCGTTCCCGTCTTCCCTCAGCAACAGTCGCCGGACCAGCTCCTCGTCACCGGTCGAGAGCCCGGAGATGAAATGCGTCAGGACGGGTGCGTGGTCGGCCTCGGCATCGAGCAGCCGGCTCATCCGCCAGGCGACCAGCCCCGAGGGGTCGGCGGGCGTGGCATAGCGGTAGGCCCGCCCGGACCGCTCGCGCGTCACGATGCCCTTGTCGTACAACCTGGTCAGGGTGGTCACCACGGCACTGTAGGAGAGCTCGCCACCCCCCTTGTCACCGAGCAGGCCGCGCACCTCACCCGGAGACAGGGCACCGGACGCCTCGTGCAGCACGGTGAGAATCTCCGCTTCCAGGACACCCGGGGATCGGCGAGGGCTCATCGGATGAGCCTAGCGGCCCCGTTCACCAGCCGAAGAGCGGCCTCGACGGCACGCCGATCGTCCCGGACACCCCTGCCTTCACGGAAGCGCGGAAGCGCCTGACCGACGAGCCGGCACTCGTCCCGAGTCCGAAACCCGCCGCGTGCCACGACGCGATCCCGCGCCGGGACGAATCGCCGGCCCCGATGCCGGACCTCGGGATCGTGTCGACCCGTACGCCGGGCCGACGTCGCGACGGGCGCGCTCTACAGCTCGACCTCGCCCGTGACGCAGGTGATCGTGCCGCCGCCGACCCAGATCGTCCCGTCGGCGTCCCGGGAGACGTGGGCACGCCCGGCGCGCCCGAGGACCGTCCCCTGGCTCGCCACATACGGTGCCTCGGCGCGGCCGGTACGGAGCAGCCACTGAGCGAGCGAGGCGTTCAGGCTCCCGGTCACCGGGTCCTCGACCGTGGCACCGTCCTTGGGGAAGAACGCCCGCACCTCGAACGCCTCCGGCGACCCCTCGGGGTATGGGCCGACCACGCCCACGTCGAGATCCACGAACCCCGGCCGCAGCGCGAGCACCTCGTCCGCGCTCGCCAGCAGGACGGCCACCCAGCCGGGTCCGTTGTCCGCCCACTCGGCGTCCAGGATCTCGGCACGGCCGATGCCCAGCATCCGCGCGACGCGCTCCACCACCGGCTCCTCGACCGGTCCCGAGCGGAGCAGCGGCGGCGCGGCGAAGGCCAGCCCGTATCCGGTCCGGCGCACCGGCACCAGCCCCGCCCCGCACTCCTGGACGATCACGTCGGCCCCGCTCGGCGTCCCGCCCGCCGCCAGCCAGGCGTGACAGGTGCCCAGCGTCGGGTGCCCGGCGAAGGGCAGTTCCGAACCCGGTGTGAAGATCCGCACCCGGTAGTCCGCGCCGGGCACGCTAGGCGGCAGCACGAAGGTGGTCTCCGACAGGTTCGTCCAGCGCGCGAACCCCAGCATCTCCTCGGTGGTCAGCCCTCTCCCGTCGAGCACGACGGCGACCGGATTACCCCGATATGGAGTGGTGGTGAAGACGTCGACCTGCCGGAAGGGGCGCGGCATGCCGCCGAGTATGCCACCCCGGGCCTCGTGTCCACGCCTTGACAACGTTCACGGCGGGGGCTTGTAATGATCCACGTCGCGTGTCGCCGGCCGGGAGGACGGCGGTGGCATGGAGGCGCCGGACCAAGGGACGATGTCGTGACCTCTCACTTCACAGGCTGCGCCTGACCGCATCGCGCCCGCGCGCCGTTCCCGCATCCGATGGTGCTGAGCACCGCTTTCGCACGTGAGCTCCTCTCGAATCCGACAGCCCACTGCCCCGGGTGCCCTTCGAGGCTCCACGCCCGCGGCGGACCCAGCCCCGGGGCTCTCCCCGCCGAGGCCGACCGGCCCACAGCGGAGCCGGAAGCACACCTGGACCACAAAGAACGGCGACCGGTCCCGAATCCCGGCGCGATGACCACCCGGACCAGCCGGACCAGCCGGACCAGCCGGACCAGCCGGTGCCGGCCGTTCCAGTGGCATCGTGCCGCTCGCCGAACGCGCCGGCCGGGCCGCGGGAAGCGGGTCGCCACCACGCTGCCATCGGTGCCTTCACCCAGGGCCGACCGGCCGCACGCCATCCGGTGACCGCTCTCGTCACCGGGTCTGTCCCGTCAACGAGCTTCACCCCGTCGTCCGCACAGCGGAAGGATCGCGTTTTGAACGTCACACACATCCCCACCACGCCCGACGACAGCGCCGCGGCTCTGGCGGAGCTCGGGACCCTGCGGTCCCGTCCCCCCGTCCTGCCCGCCGACGCCGACCTCACGCCCGTCCTGCCGCACACCGGCGGCATTTCCGGCGCCTGGGTCAGCGCGCCCCGCCACCCGGCGGGCCTAGTGGCGACCGAGACGGGGGTCACGGTCTACGTCCACGGGGGCGGATTCGAATACAAAAACCCCCACATGGAACAGGTCATGGCTTATCGCTTGTCCCGAGCGACCGGCCGCCCTGTCCTGGCGGTGGACTATCGTCTCGCCCCCGCCCACCCGTATCCCGCCGCACTCGACGACCTGGTGACCGCCTATCGAAGTCTGCTGGACCAGGACGTGCCCGCCTCACGGATCATCCTGGCGGGTGAGTCCGCCGGGGGCACGTTGCTGCTGTCGGCGCTGCTCGTGCTCAAGCAGGCGGGCGATCCCCTCCCCCTGGGGGCGGTGGCCGTTTCCCCGCAGACCGACCTCACCCTGTCCAGCCCGTCCATCGACGCGAACGACGGCCAGGACTTCGTCAACCGGGCCGTACTCGACCACGTCCGTACCCAGTACCTGGCTGGAGCACAGCCGGACCGAGCGCCTCAGTCCCCCCTGCACGGCGAACTCGACGGGCTGCCGCCGCTGCTGCTCGCGGTGGGCTCGAAAGAGGTGATGCTCGACGACGCGCGGCGCTTCGCCGAAGCCGCCTCCGCCGCCGGAGGAAACGTCTGTCTCGACATCTACGACGGCATGCCCCACGCCTTCCACGCCACCGTGCTGTCGGCCACCCCGCCCCCCGTCGCCACCACCCTGCTGCGCCGCGTCGCGGACTGGATCGGCCAACGGGACCGATCAGTGACCGTCCCAGGACTCCGCGTCAGATGAACGGGCCGACGAGGCCGGCGAACTCCTCCGGGCCGACGATCCGCACGCCCAGGCTCTCGGCCTTGGCCCGCTTGGAGCCGGCCTTCTCCCCGGCCACCAGCAGGCTGGTCTTCTTCGAGACGCTGGAGGAGGATCTGCCTCCGGCCCGTTCGATCAGCTCGTTCATCTGGTTGCGGGTCAGCGCCTCCAGCGCCCCGCTCATCGCGCCGGTGACCACGACGGACATCCCGGCCAGCGGCAGCCCGGACGTGCCGCCCGGCTCGGCACCGGGGTCGACGTCGGCGCCGGGATCGGCGGGTGGCGTCCAGCCCGGCTCGGTCATGGTGACCCCGGCCTTGACCAGCTTGTCGATGAGATCGGCGAGCTCGACCAGCTCGGCCACCACCACCGGTGACTTCTCCGGGCCGATGCCCTCCACTGCCTGGATCGCCTCGGCGTCGGCCGCGCGGACGGCGTCCATGCTGCCGAAGTGCCGGGCGATGCGGCGGCTCATGGACCGGCCGGTGCCGCGCACGCCCAGCGCGCAGAACACCCTGCTGAGCGGCTGCGCCTTGGCCCGCTCGATGGCGGCCAGCAGGTTGTCGGTGCTGGTGGCGCCCATCCGCTCCAGGCCCAGCACCTGCTCGCGGGTCAGATAGAACAGGTCGGCGAAGTCGGCGATCAGCCCGGCGTCCAGTAGCTGCTGGATGCGGTTCTCGGCCAGGCCCTCGATGTCGAGCTGGTCGCGACCGGCCGCGTAGCCGATGGAGGCGATCGCGCGGCAGGCACGCCCGCGTACGCACCGCCACCGCTCCTGGGAGGCGTCGATCGCGTCGCCGCAGGATGGGCAGACCTGCGGGATCGCGATCGGCCGCTCGGCTCCGGTGCGCAGGTGCACGACCGGCGCCTCGACCCGGGGGATCACGTCTCCGGCCTTGTAGACGACCACGGAGTCGCCGAGCATCAGGCCGCGGCGGGTGATGTCGGCGACGTTGTGCAAGGTGGCGTAGGTGACGACGCTGCCGTCGAGCTCGACCGGCTCCAGCACGGCGCGCGGGGCGATGATGCCGGTACGGCCGGTGTTCCACTCGACACCGATCAGCTTGGTGATCTTCTCGGTGGCGGGCAGCTTGTAGGCGATCGCCCACCGGGGGGCGCGCGAGCTGAAGCCGGCCTGTGCCTGGTCGGCGGCGAGATCGCACTTGATCACGATGCCGTCGATGCCGAAGGCCAGATCGGCCCGCTTGGCGGCGATCTGTTCGACCCGCCGCTGAACCTGTTCCAGCGTGGTGGCGACGATTCCACCGACGTCGGTGACGGCGGGAGTCTGCACGCCCTGTCCGGCGACCCAGGCCATGACCTCGCTGTGCGGCAGCTCGCGCAGCCGCACGGCCGGCTCGGAGGCGTCGCCGGGGTGTGGCAGCGCGCCGTAGCCGAAGAACGTCAGCTCGCACACGTACGGCCGGTCCTGGGCGCGCAGCGTGCCGGCGGCGGCGCTGCGCGGGTTGGCGAACGTGGTGCCGTCGTGCGCCTGGCGCTTGACGCACGCCTGCTCGAACTGCGACGCGGTCATCATCACCTCACCGCGCAACTCCACCGTGACCGGCTCGGCCAGCCTGGCGGGCAGCCCCACGATGGTGCCGATCGCGTGGCTCACGTCCTCACCCGCGACGCCGTCCCCCCGGGTGACCAGCTGCGCCAGCCGCCCGCCACGGTAACGCGCGGCGATCGCCAGCCCGTCGAGCTTCGGCTCCACGCTCCACGCCGTGACCGGCCGGCCCAGCCTGCGCTCCAGCGACGCGGCCCAGTCGTCCAGTTGCTCGGCGCCGAAGACGTTGTCCAGGCTCAGCATCGGCACCGTGTGCGGCACGTCGCCGACCACCGCGCCACCGGCCACCTTGCCCGTCGGCGAGGTCGGCAGCACCTCGTCCGGATGCTCGTCCTCATAAGCCTGGATGCCCCGGACCAGCCGATCGTAGGCGTCGTCGTCCAGCGCGGACGTGCCGTCGCCGTAGTAGGCCGCGGCGGCGTCCAGAGCGAGCTGAACGGCTTCGGCGTAGGCGGTCTGATCGGCGAGAAGAGTGCCGGGGAGTGCGTCGGTCATGATCCCATCATCGCGTCCGGCACCGACAGTTTCGGCTTGTGGACCACGGCCCCGGGGCATCCCTCCCGGGTGCGGCCGTCGAAAAGGTGCCGCACCGGCGGTGTGGCCGCCGTGCCGCTGCTGTCTGTCGCGCACCGGCGGAGTGAATGCGAGCCGGGCATGGCGAGCGGCGGGGCAGGTGGTCGTCGCCACCAGTTGGTGGGGTGGCGCGGGGTCACCCCGCTGCGTCCGGCGAGCATGCCGACGAGCACCAGGACGACGGTCGCGACGACACTCGAAGGGCAGCGAAAACGCTTGATCATTCGAGCGGCCGCGGACCTGGCCGGACACGCTGGACGGAGTCGGGCGTGTCCACCTGGCCTTACTCACCGCACGCGCCGATGGCCCCGAGGCCGGCTCGGCGCGCGCGTCGTGAGAATCAGGACCGTCGGCGGCTGCCCTTGACCGCGACGACGTCGATCTCCACAAGGATTCCGCCGAGGCTGGATCCCGCGGTCGTGCGGGCCGGTCGCGGTTCGTCGAAGAACTCGCGGTAGGCCGTGTCGAAGCCGTCCCAGTCGTTGTCGATGTCGGCCAGGTGCGCGGTCACCTTGACGACGTCCTGCAGGTCCGCGCCCGCGGCCCGCAGCGCGGCCGCGACGTTGCGCAGCGTCTGGCGGGTCTGCTCGGCGACGTCGTCGCCGACGATCGCCCGGGTCACCGGGTCGACCGGCCCGAAGCCCGCGGTGTGGACGAGATCTCCGACGGCGACCGCCTGGGAGTAGGCGCCTCGGGGGGGCGGAGCCTGGTCGGTGTGGATACCCACCTTCATATGATCTGTCATGCCTGATTCCTCTCGATGGCCGGCGCCGGCTCCGAAGGTCGACCGGGTGTCGTCGCCAGATGACCGGCGGTTTTCCCGGCAAGGGGTGTGTCACGGGTCCCTAGAGCACCAGGGAGATCGCGCCCTGAAAGCCTGTCCCGCCCGATCTGGGGGTGCTGGACCAGGGGTTGCCCGAGGTGGCGCCGTTGTCGGCGTAGATCGACAGTCCGCCGGAGGCGTCGCCGACCACCAGGTCCGGCCCGGAGCTCCCGGTCACGTGGCCCAGGCCGAGCGACTGCGTTCCGGTCCAGTTGCCCGGAATCGCGATCGGATCGGTCGACGCGCCGGTCGGGAAGACCCACAGGGATCCGTCGTTCTCCAGGTCGACGAGATCGGCGATGCCGTCGCGGTCCACATCACCCAGGGCGAGCCGGGTGGCCGTCTGCCAGTTGCTGCCGACCCACGCGCGCGGCGTCCAGGGGAAGGCGGTGGTGGATCCGTTGCCGGGGTAGGCGTACATGTCGCCGGCACTGTCGCGTCCGACGAGGTCGGCGCGGCCGTCGCCGGTGACGTCCCCGGCCATCAGGTGGTTGAAGATGTTCCAGCCGGTTCCGCCGAAGTGGCGGGTGGTCCAGCGCAGGCCGGTCGTGGACCCGTTGTTGAGGTAGATCCACAGGGTGCCGTTGGACAGGCGTTTGTCGACCGCGAGCACGTCCTGAAGGTGGTCGCCGTTGACGTCGGCGAGGAGGATCTGCGAGGCGAAGCCCCAGCCGGTGCCGGCAGTGACCCGGTCGGGCCAGGGATTGCCGGTGGCCGCCTTGGTGTTCGGCAGAAGCCAGAGGTCGCCACTGCGGGCGACATGGGCGACCAGGTCGGGCCTGCCGTCACCGGTCACGTCGCCGGTCACGACGTCGAGCGCGTACTCGAAGCCGGTGCCCGCGGCGAAGCGGGTGGTCGGCGACCACATCGAGCCCGCCGTGGCGCTCTGCCAGGGGTGGATCCACAGAGCTCCGGAGGGGTCCCGTGAGATCACGTCCGGACGTCCGTCGCCGGTGACGTCGTCCATGGACAGCCGGTCGGCGCTGCTCCAGCCGCCGGTGCTCCCGTACACGATCGAGGTCCAGAAGTTCGACGTGGTCGACCCGTTGTGCGGGTAGACCAGGAGGGCTCCGGTGGTGTCGCGTGCGACGATTTCGGGTTTGCCGTCGCCGGTGACGTCGTCGAGCATCATCATCTGGGCGAGGTTCCACCCGTTGCCCGACCAGATCGGAGACCGGGTCCATGGGTTGGAGGTGACCGAGCCGTTGTTCGGGTAGACGTAGAGGGTTCCGCTGCTTTCGACGGGGTTGCGCGCCAGCAGGTCGGGTTTGCCGTCACCGGTGACGTCGCCGACGAGGATCCGGTCGACGATGTTCCATCCGGTGCCGGCGGCGAAACGGCTGGGCCACGGGTTCGCCGAACCGGAGCCGTCGTTGGGGTAGACGTACAGCGTGCCGTTGTTCGCCGAAGGGTCGCGCACGACGACGTCGACGCGGTTGTCGCCGGTGACGTCGGCGATGATCAGGGTGTCGGCGAACTCCCACCGCGGCGGAGTCGCGGTGTAGGTCGTCTCCCACGGGTTGGAGGCGGTGGCCCCGTTGCCGGTGTAGACGCGCAGCGCTCCGGCGTCGGCGCCGGACAACTGGGCGACCAGGTCGGCCCGGCCGTCGCCGGTGACGTCGTTCGCCGCCGGCGCCGGGGTCGCGGCGGCGCGGGACGCACCCGCGCGGGCGGTCGGCTCGGGGGCCGTGGTGAGCGCCTTGGCGCGGAGGCCGCTGACATCCCACTTCTTGGTCTTGACTCTGCCCGGCTTGCTGGGCTTACCGGATTTGCCGGAGTGATAGGACTCGGTGGGAACGGGGGTAGGCCGCTCGCGGTCGCCGCCGGGCGCCGCGTGCGCGGCCGGGGCAACGGTGAGGACCGCGAGGGAGAGGACCGCGGCGACCGCGGTCACCCGAATCGACGTCGTCATCAGAGTTCAATCCTTCTTCCGGCGCGGTACCTGTTTCCGTTCACGACGATCCACTTCAGTCCCGGTAGCGGCGGTGTCTCGACGATCACGCGCCCCGGCTTGTGGTGCCAGTCACCGCTGAACTCCACCTTGAGCGTGTCGTGGCCGCTACGGTCGTCGTCGCGATCGCGGCCGCCCTCCAGCTTGAAGCGCAGCGTGACCGGCCCGAACTTGGTCGGGACCTTCTCGAAGCGGGTCTGCTTCTTGCCCGACAGCCACTCCAGCGGGCAGAGCCGCAGCAGTTGCAACTGGTTCGGGACAAGGCTGTCGTCGATGACCGCGTGAAGGAGCGACCAGGTGATGATGGGGTGGGAGAAGAGGTTGCCGTAGATCGCGTTGCGGTGCTCGCTGGAGATGTAGGTGTCCTGCGAGAGGCCGCCGGTGAGCAGGCCGTACAACCCCTCGATGAAGGGCGCCCGCTCCCCCAGCTGCCAGGTGTGGAACATGTTCCAGCTGTAGCAGGGCTCGGCCGAGGACTGCTCGTGGTCGAGGACGGCACGGTCCAGCGCGTTGTGGTGCACCGCGTCGAACACCAGGGTGTTGGGGCCGACCCGGAAGAACTCGACGAACGACTTCATCATCGGGTCGGAGGCCGGCATCAGCCCGGCCCACACCGACATCAGGGCGCCGGTGTCGAGCATGGTGAAGGCGTCCCAGACACCCTCGCCCGCGAACTGCGGCCGGAAGACCGGCCACTGCCTGCCCTTGGCGTCGGTCCACTTCGCAGACCGGTCGGCGAGGTCACGAACGGCCTGGACGAACGTCGTACGGAAGGTGTTCGCGAACGTGGCGAACTCGGCTGCTCGAGGGTGCTTGATCCGCTGCAGGAACTCGACGGCGGAGGTGAGCCCCTTGTAGGTGAAGCACTGGCTGATGAAGCCCTGGGTCTCGACACCCTCGTCGGTGGAGTGACCGGGGGGCATCAGGCCCTGGACGCCGCCGTGGTTGGTGAGCCCGCAGGCCTGGACGATGTAGTCGCAGGCCTTGACGATGACATCGGTCCACTTGGCGATGAACGCCGGCCGGTTGGTCAGCAGCGCGTGAACCGACAGGATCTCCAGGATCGCGCCGTGGTCGCTGATCCAGTCGATGGCCTGCAGCGTCTTCGGGGTCGACAGGTATCCCGGGTAGGTTCCCCCGGCGAAGACCGAGCCGGGCGGCGTCCGCGTTCCCTGGGTGGCCGCGTAGATCTCGATGTGGTTCTCGACGACGTCGTGGTAGCCGAGCCGATCCATGAACATGTGGCTGACCATGGAGGTCGGCGTGCTCCACAGCACGTCGTAGGCGTACGAGCCGGACAGGAACGTGAACAACCCGGTGTCGGGGCTCTTCTCCGCGACCACTTGAGCGAGTTGCGGACCGCGGCGCACGACCTGGTTGACGTAGTTCTCCGGAGTGTCGACCACGGCGATGGACGCCGCGTTCTCCTTCCAGAACGCCTGGCACTTGGCGAGCGCCGCGTCGCGGCCGAGCGCGGCCTCGGCCTTGGCGTCGGCGAGCGGCGCGGGAATCATCGGGATCAGCACGTCGACGTAGGCCCCGACCGTCGCGGGCAGGCCGAGCCGCAGGTCGTACACGCCCTTGACCTTGTTCTCGGTCATGGCGATGGAGCCCTTGTCGGCGGTGGTCACCATGACCTTGACGTTGCCCTCGTTGTCGGTGATGGGCACCGTGATGGGCTTGCCGGTCGGGTTCCACACCCGCCCCATCGTCAGGCCGGCGAGGATCGGCGCCGTCCCGGGAAAGACGGTGAGCGGCACACCGTCCTCGTCCTGATACGGCCCCGCGGGCTTCATGTACGAGCCACTGAGCCAGAGCTGGAACACGAAGTCCTTGACCGCGCTGACCGGGTCGACGTGGGTTACCTCGAAACGGGTCCAGGAGTAGATCGGCTCGGTCGCCGTCTGGACGGTCTGCTCCCCCGGGACGTGCGCGAACACCGATTGCTTGATGACCAGGCCCTCCTGGCGGCGGTGTTCGGTCCACAGGACCGGGGCGTCGCTGTCCTCCTCCCAGCCCTGCTTGCCCTGGCCGAGGTCGTCGTCCCAGACCTCGTACTGGAAGGTCGGGAAGGGCCGGAAGCCGCCGCCGCGCATGGGCATGACGACGGTCGTCTGGAAGTTCTTCCCGTGCCAGGGCTGGGTGTTGGGCTTGGCCGCCAAGACCCAACTGGGGTCGCAGATGAGCGCGCCGTTGTAGACGACGTTGAACCGGAAGAGGTGGCCCTTCCAGCCGACGGGCGTCCACACGTTGCGCTGCGCCGGCCACCAGTGCTTGGAGCGCTCGACGTTCGGCTCAGGGTCGGTCGCGGCCAAGGGGGTCGGCACGAACGTGTCGGCGTGCGCGGCCGGCGGTCCGGTCAGGGGGGTCGTGGCGGCCAACGCGCCTCCGGCGACGACGGCTCCGCCGGTCATCTGGAGCATTCGGCGCCTGGATGGTTCAGTCACTTGGACAGCCTCCTCGAACGGCACTCGCACAGCGTCGGTGCCGGACGTGATGACAGGGGGAAGAATTTTCGGTATCCCGAAGACATATTCGGAGTATCGATAATTGGAAACTGTGACACCGGCATCCGGGAAAGGCAAGGGGTGCGTCACGGTAAGCAATGATTCGCCCGCATGGGATTTGTCAGACGGACGGCATGAAACCCATACTGGGCGGCGTCAGGATCCGGTGGCAGCGGGTGGCGGCAGGCGGATCGGCGGCGCCGCGCCGCGGCGCTCCCCCCGGCGGGCTCGAGGCACGCCATGTCGCCGGAGTCCGAGCTCACCTGTGACGTGGACCCGCCTGCCCGCGGCCACCGGACGCCATGGCGTGCTTTACGTCGTGTGGCCTGCCCTCACCGGACCGCCGTGCCGTCCGGCAGGTCGAGCATGGACAGCTCTGCGCGGGTCGGCGCTCCCTCCCAGTCGCCGTGACCACCGACCGCGAAGGCTCCCGTGGTGATCGCCCGCGCCAACCGTCCGTCCAGTGGCAGGCCGTCCAGCAGCCCGGAGAGGTATCCGGCGACGAAGGCGTCCCCGGCGCCGATCACATCGACGGCGGTGACGGGCCTGGCCGGAAGGGTGAGCGTCTGGTCGGCGGTGAACACCGTGGCGCCGGCCGGCCCGCGCTTGACGACGACCTCGGCCACTCCCCCGGCGAGCAGCGTCCGTACCCTGCTCGCCTCGTCGTCACCGGCCGCGGCGAGGGGGAGCTCGTCGTCGGAGGCGATGACGATGTCGGCCTCGGCTGCCAGTTCGGTCAGCACCTGGCGGGCCAGGGTCTCGGACCAGAGCCGGTTGCGGTGGTTGACATCCAGGCAGACTCTCGCGCCGGCGGCCCTGGCCAGGCGCACCGCGGCGCGCACGGCCCGCTCCGGGCCCTCTCCGAGGGCCGGGGTCACCCCGGTGATGTGCAGGATCCGCGGTGGGGCCGGGATCGCCGCGAACGCCTCCGCCACGTCGGAGACGGAGAGCCTCGCGCCGGCCGAGCCGTGCCGGTGGTAGTCCACCCGCGTCAGCCCGGCGACGCGCTGTTCGAAGACCACGATGCCGGTCTGCGCCGGGTCGGTGCGGATCGCGTCAATGCCGACCCCCTCGGCGCGCAGGGTGCGCCGTACGAGCTCCCCGAGTTGGTCGGGCCCGACGGCACCGACGAACACGACGTCGTGCCCCAGCCGGGTCAGGCCGATGGCGACGTTGGCCTCGGCACCGGCGACGCCGATGCGGGCGGTTCCCCCGAGCCGGACCTGGCCGTCGGCCCGCAGGCAGGCCATGACCTCGCCGAGTGTCAGGACGTCAGGCATCTCGCCGTACCAGCCCTTCGTGCCACGCCGCGGCGAAGGCGCCCGCGCGTTCGGTCATCGTCTCCCAACGGCGGTCCGCAACGAGGTCCGCCGAGACGAGCGCGCCGCCGACGCCGACGCCGACACACCCCATCCGGGCATAGGGGACGAGGTCTTCCACTCTCACCCCGCCGGTCGGCAGCAGCGGAACGTCGTCGAGCGGTTCGCGCACGGCCCGCAGGTAGTCGACGCCACCGAGGGCGGAGACGGGGAAGACCTTGACCGCGGCGGCGCCGTGCCGCCGGGCCAGATCGATCTCGGTCGGGGTGAGCGCACCGCACGCCACCGGTACGCCGGCGGCGTGGGCGACGGCCAGGACGTCCGGCATGGTCGTGGGGGTGACCAGGAAGCGGGCACCCGCGGCGATCGCGGCGTCGGCGTCGCAGGCGGTGCGCACGGTTCCGGCTCCGACGAGAATGTCGGGGTGGGTGTTCCAGCGGCGGATGGCGGCGAGGGCCCCGGGGGTGGGCAGGGTCACCTCCATGACCTCCACTCCGCCGTCCAGCAGGGCGGTCGCGATGGCGTCGTCGGGTTCGTCCTCACGCAGGCGGATGATGGCTACGACACCGGAAACGGCCGGCCCCGGGTTCGTGTGTTCGGCGCTCATGAATCCCATCTTTTCGATATCATGAAATTATTATCGGAATATCAGAATATCGAACCCCGTTCCGAGGGGCAGCCACCGACGCCGGTGCCGCGAAGCACGGGAACGACGAGCCGAAAGGTAGGACCGATCGATGTCTGATGGTGGCAGTGGGGCGGAGCGCCCGGCGTCTCCGGGTGTGGACCGCACGCTGACCGTCCTTGAGCAGCTGGTGACGGCCGACGAGGACCTCACGCTGACGGCGCTGGCCAAGGTGACCCGCATCCCGCTGGCGACCTGCGCGAGCATTGTCTACACCCTGGAGCACCGCGGGTACGCCACCCGCCGGGTGGTCGGGCGCAGTCACTTCTGGCGTCCCACGCTGCGACTCTACAGTCTGGCCAGCCAGCTGGTGCGCAAGGTCGACCTGTCGCAGATCGCGACCGCCGAGATGCGCGCGCTCGCCGAGGAGCTGGGGATGCCCGTCCACATCGGGGTCCTGGACGGCGCGTCGGTGGTCTACGTGGCCAAGGCCGCGACCCCGGGTTTCATCCAGTTCGACACCTATCCGGGCAAGGTCGCCCCCTTCGACCTGACCGCGCTGGGCCGGGCCATCGCGGCCCACCTGCCCGCCGACGAACTCGCCACCCTGCTGCCGCGACTGGCGGCCGGACAGGGACCGCGGGCCCGGGAGTCCAGCTCGAAGGCGTTCATGGAACTGCTGGAGAGGGTGCGCGCCGACGGCTACGCCATCGAGGAGGAAGAGGAGCAAGCCGAGATCTCCTGTCTGGCCGCGCCGTTCTTCGACGCCGAGGGCCGGATCACCGGGGCCGTCGGAGTGACCGGTTTCGCCCGGGACTTCGTCGGCGGCCGGCGTGACGCCGCGGCGGCGGGCGTCGTCCATCTCGGCATCGTGATCTCCCGGCGGCTCGGATGTCGGAACGGGTCATTGCCATCCGAGCTCGTCGGCTCCTAAGATTCGATGTATCGGAAATAAATACGATATATCGAAGGATGTTTGATGTGTCGGTAGCTCTGCGATGGTCCGAAACGGATCGTGACCAGCTAAGGCGGCACCTGCCCGGAGCCGTCGTCGTCATCCCGGTCGGCGCGACCGAACAACATGGGCCGCACCTGCCGACCTCGACGGACGCCCTCATCGCCGCCGCGGTCGCCGACGGCGCGACGATGGCGGCGGCGGGCCGTAGCGACAGGCCGCTGATCGTCACCCCCGCGATCGCCTGGGGTGCCTCGGATCACCATCTGCCCTACGGCGGGACGCTCTCCCTGTCACCGGAGACGCTGCTGGCCGTGATCTGCGACCTGTTGCGCTCGATCGCGGCGCAGGGCGGGCGGCGGGTGGTCCTGCTCAACGGGCACGGCGGCAACGTCGGGGTCTGCCACGCCGCGGCCGCCGCGGGCTCGACCCGGTTCGACCTGTCCGTCGCACACCTGGACTACTGGCGGCTCGCCGACACCGAAGGCGAGCCGCCGGTGCCAGGACACGCCGGGGAGTTCGAGACCTCAATGATCCTGGCCCTCCGGCCCGACCTGGTCGGCCCGCGCGCCCCCCGGCCCCAGGTGCCCGAGGTCGTGACCGTCCGGGGGGTGGACCTGCACTCCGAGTCCGTGTGGCGCCGGATCGACGGCTTCACCGACCGGCCCGAACTGGCTCAGGCCGACGAGGGCAAACGGCGGTTGGAGGACCTCGTCGGCCGGGCGGCGGACCGCCTGGTCGAGTTGGCGGGCGTCCTGTGATCGACTTCCACACCCACACCCCCACCTGGCGCACCACCAGTTGGCTGGGCGGCGTCACGTTCGGCGCGGACGAGTTCGTCGCCTTCATGGACTCGGCCGGCATCGACCAGGCGGTGGTCCTCAGCCACGACGGCCTCTTCGACGCCACTCCCGAGACCAATGACGACCTCGCCGCGTTCGTCGGGCAGTACCCGTACCGGCTCGCCGGCTTCGGGACCGTGCACCCACGCCGCGCGGACGCCCCCGAAGAGGTCGACCGCATGCTCAACGGGCTCGGGCTGCGCGGTCTCAAGCTGCATCCGTGGCTGCAGGGCTTCAGCATGCACGAGTCGGCGCTCGATCCGATCTGTGACGTCCTCGCCCAGAGCGGTGGCATCCTGCTCAGCCATGACGGGACACCGCCCTACTCCACCGGCGGTCAGATCGCGGCTCTGGCCCGGCGGCACCCCTCCCTGCCGGTCGTCCTGGGGCACGCCGGCCTGCACGACACCTGGCGGGAGTCGCTCGCCCTCACCATCGAGACCCCGAACCTCTACATCTGTATCTGCGGCACGCCGCCCTACGCGGCGCGCGAGATCCTCTCCCGGGCGCCCTCCCACAAGGTCCTGTTCGGCACCGACGCCGGGCTGTCGGACCGCAAGAGCCAGGACTACGCGGTGGCCCGGGTGGCCGAGATCGACGGGTGGGGAATCACCGACGCACAGCGCCGGGCGATGCTGGTCGACAACCCCCGCGCACTGCTGGCGGGGCGGTGAGACCGACCGTCGCCGCGGTCCACACCGCGGCGATCAGCCTCCAGGTACATCCGGACCTGGTCGTCACCGGCGCCAGGGGAACCCACGCCCGTTCGGACTTCCTACTGGTCCGCGTGGTGACCAGCACCGGCGTCGAAGGGTACGGCGAGGTCAGCGCGACGCCGCTGTGGAGCGGCGAGGACGGCGTCAGCTCCGCTCATTTCATCCGCGAGATCCTGGCCCCCGCCCTGGTGGGCCGGCCGCTCGCACCGGTCGGCGGCCTGGAGCTCCTGATGGACCGGCTGCTCGCGGGCAATCCATTCACCAAGGCGGGTGTGTCCATCGCGCTGTGGGACGCGTTCGCCCGGACTCTCGACGTCCCGCTCACCGTGGCGCTCGGCGGCCCGTACCGCGACGAGGTTCCGATCAAGCTCTCGCTGTCCGGCGACGCCACGGCGCTGGACTCGGTCTTCCGGGCGGCGACCGGGGCCGGATTCCAGGCGTTCAAGGTCAAGGTCGGGCTCGGCGTCGCCGGTGACGTCGCCCGGGTGTCCCGTGCCCGGGAGCTCGCCGGTCCCGGGGCCTTCCTGGGGGCCGACGCCAACGGAGGGTGGACGCGCAGCCAGGCGGCCCGGGCGATCCCCGCGCTGGCCCAACAGGGCGTCTCGTTCGTCGAGCAACCGGTCGCACCGGCCGATCTGGACGGCATGCGGCAACTACGAAACCTCGGCCTGCCGGTGATCGCCGACGAGTCGGTCTTCGGCCTGGCCGACCTGGCCGCGCTCGTACGGGCCGAGGCCGCCGACTGCGTCAGCCTGTACGTGGGCAAGAGCGGCGGGCCCGGCCGCGCCGTGGAGATGGGGCGGCTCGCCTCGTCCTTCGGGGTCGACACGCTCCTGGGCTCCAACGGCGAGCTGGGCATCGGCGCCGCCGCACAGCTCCACGTCGCCTGCGCGTTGCCGGCGTTGTCACCGGAGTTCCCCTCCGACATCATCGGCGCGCACTACTACACCGAGGACATCCTCGCCGAGCCACTGGACAGCGACGGCCGCCGCGTCAAGCTCGGAGACTCACCCGGACTGGGAGTCCGGCCACGAGCGGACCTGATGAGGAAATTCCAATGATCGTCGATGTTCACGCCCACACTCCAACCCATCGTGACGCGGTGCCGGCCGAGGAGGCGTGCGTCTTCACCTCCTGGCGCACCGACCGTCCCGTCGTCACCACGAACAGCTGGGCCGACTTCGACAGCGCCATGTCCGCGGCGGACATCGCGATCGTGTTCAACATCGCGGTGGCCGATCCGGCCGCCGCGACCGGCATACCGCATGCTCCGGAACGTACCAACGACGCGACCGCGGAGTTCGTGGCGAACGATCCCGCCCGCCGCATCGGGTTCATGTCCGTCGACCCCACGTCCGCCGACTGCCTGGAGGAGGCCGAGCGATGTCGTGAGATGGGACTGGTCGGCGTCAAGCTCGGCCCGAACTACCAGAACTTCGATCCACTCGGGGAGCCCGCGCTGGCGTTCTACGCCTACTGCGAGCAGAACGCGCTGCCCATCCTCTTTCATCAGGGGGCGTCACCGATCCGTGCGGCGCCGCTGCGCTACACCTACCCTCTGGTGACCGACGAGGTCGCGCTGCGCTTTCCCGAGCTGCGCATCGTCATGGCCCACATGGGCCACCCCTGGGGTAAGGAGACCGTGGCGACGATCCGCAAGCACCCCCATGTCTACGCCGACGTCTCCTCGATCTATCTGCGGCCGTGGGTCTGTTACGAGTCGCTGCTGGCCGCGGTCGAGTGGGGGTGCACGCACAAGCTCCTGCTCGGCTCGGACTACCCGATCGCCAACACCGGCGAGGCGATGGCGGGGCTGCGCGGCGTCAACAGGATCCTGGAGGGTACCGCGCTGCCACGCGTGCCGGCCGAACTCATCGAACAGATCATCCACGCCGACGCGCTCTCCGCCCTCGGCCTGACCGTGGGAGACCCCGTTGATCATTGACGCGCATGTACGGCTGGGGCAGGGACGTGAGGCCGGCCTGGAGGTCGATCAGCTGATCGCGACGATGGACTCACTGGGCATCGACGTGGCCCTGGTGGCACCGGACGAACGCTGTATCGCCTACGACAACCGGGCCGGCAACGAGCGGGTGGCCGCGGCCGCGGCGGCGTCGAAGGGACGGCTGATCCCGTACGCGGTCGCCAATCCATGGCGTGGGCGAGCGGCCGTGGAGGAGCTGGAACGTGCCAGGGACGCCGGTGCCCGCGCTCTCAACGTGGACAGCGTGCTTCAGGGATTCGATCTTCTCGACGGGCTCCTGGACCCGTTGCTGGACTTCGCGGCCGAGGCGAACTGGCTCGTCTACGTTCGCACCGGCACTCCCCCGAGCGCGTTGCCGCTGCCCCTGGCCAGCCTGGCCCGACGCCGGCCGGAGACGCCGTTCGTGATGGGCCGCAGCGGTGCCACCGATTTCTGGATCGACGCGGCGCCGGCGTTGCGCTACGCGCCGAACCTCTACGGCGACACCAGCTACGCGCCGTGGGACACCGTCCTGGCCGAGCTGGGCCGGGATCCGCAGATCGGCCCGTCGCGGCTGGTCTTCTCCACCGACGCCCCCTACGCGGTGCCGCGCTCCGAGCTGGGCCGGGTGCTGGACTGGCCGATCGACGGCGACGCGCGACGCGAGGTGCTCGGCGGCACCATCATGCGCCTTCTGGGCCCTTCGCTCGGCTGACATCCGCCCCTTCCTCCCATGACCCCTTGTCGTGGGAGGACTTGGACGTCTATCGTTCCTATTTAAGAAAATATTTTCGGTATTTCGTACATCGAGCTTCATTGAGACAGGAGGGCGAATGAACGTCCAGACGAGTGCCTCACCCGTGGCGACTCCTCTCGACGGCGGTGGCCTCACTGACGCCTCGACCCTGGTCCGGGGGATCTCGCCCGTTCTCGCGGTTCCGTTCACCGACGCCGGAGAGGTCGACTTCGAGGGATTCGGCCGGGTCGTCGACCACGTCCTCGGCACAGGCGTGACGAGCGTGATGTTCCCCGGGTTCGCCTCGGAGTACTACAAACTCACCGAGGACGAGCGCCGCGAGCTGACCGGAATCCTCCTGCGGCGGACTGCCCACCGGGAGGACCTCGCCGCGATCGTCGCGGTGCAGGACCACACCACCCGGATGGCCGTCACCCGGGCCCGCGAGGTCGTGGCCGCCGGGGCGGACCTGATCAACCTGCTGGCGCCGCACTTTCTCAGCCCCTCGCGCCGCTCCCAGATCGAGCATGTGACGGCGGTCCTGGCGGCGGTCGCCCCGACCCCGGTGGTACTGCAGTACGCCCCGAACGAGACGGGGAGCAGCCTGGACGCGGCCACCATCGCCGACCTGGTGCGCACCCACCCGAACCTCCGACTGGTCAAGGTGGAGTCCAACCCGCCCGGACGGCTCATCGGCGAACTGGCCGCCCTCGACCCGCCGGTGACCTCGCTTGAGGGCTACGCCGGAGTGCAACTCCCAGACGCCTGGCGGCGCGGTGCGGTGGGCAGCCAGCCCGGATGCTCCTTCACCGAGATCTACGTCGAGATCTGGCGCCGGCTCACCTCGGGCGACGAGGCGGGGGGCGAGGACCTGCACCGGCGGCTGCTGCCGTACATCTCGTACTGGATGCTCGACACCGAGCTCATCATCGCCGCCGAGAAGCAGATCTCGTTCCGCCGGGGCCTCATCGACAGCGCCCATTGCCGCAGGCCCGCCCACGTGCTCGACGCCGAGGAACTCCGCCGGATCGAGGTGTTCCTCCAGGAGTTCGCGGATCTACTGCCCGATCTGTCCAGACGGGACTGATCAATGGGACAAAAGCCTGGAAATGCGGACACAAAACCCGATATCACTAAGAATGGAGGTCTCGCGGTGAAAATTGCACACAAGTTGCTGGCTGGTTTGGTCGTCGTTCCCTGCCTGGCTCTGACCGCGTGCGGCGGAGGCGGTGGAGACGGCACGAACCAGGCCACCGCGAAGGCGCCCGACGCCAAGAGCTGGCAGCAGGACATCAAGGGCGGGCCGATCGAGGTCGGCGTGCTCCCCGCCGTCGGCACCCCCTCCCTGAAGTTCATGGAGGACATCGCCGCCGGGATCGAGAAGGACCACGCCGGCGCCGATCTGAAGCCGACCTTCGCCAACACCAAGGCGCGCCCGGCCCTGGAGCAGAGGTGGCGCGCGGGCGACGGGCTGGACGTCGACTACACGATGTTCGACGGCACCAACCCGGCGCTGCTGGAGTGGGCCGACAGCGGCGCCCTGCTCGACCTCAAGCCCTACCTGGACCAGGTCGACACGAGCACCGGCAAGCCCTGGCTGGACCAGTTCAGCCCGGCGGTCATGCAGTTCATGGAGCACCCGGCGACCAAGAAGATCTACGGCGTCCCCTCCGAGCTGTCCCTGCAGGTGCTGTTCTACAACGCGGGACTCTTCAAAAAGCACAACATCACCCCGCCCGCCACCTGGGACGACCTGACCAAGGCCGCCGACGGGCTCAAGGCCGCAGGCGTGGACCCGATCGCGGTCACCGGCCTGTTCGAGCCCTATATGGGCATGTGGAGCGACAACATCTGGCTGCGCACCGTCGGCTATGACAAGGCCCACGACATCCTCACCGAGGGCAAGGGGAACATCACCGACGATCCGGGATTCCTCAAGGGACTGCAGATGCTCCAGGACCTACGTGACAGGAAGGGCTTCCTCAAGGGGTTCGAGGGCACCGACTTCACCGCCGCCCAGGCCCAGTTCTTCCAGGGCAAGGCCGGCATGATCCTCATGGGCAGCTGGCTCGTCAGCGAGATGGCCGACGTGATCCCCAAGGACTTCGAACTGGGCGTCCTGCAGTTCCCGACCGTGGCCGGCGGGACCGGCGACCAGGCGAGCATGCTCGCCGCCGCCCAACTGATGTCGGTATCCGCGAAGAGCGAGAACATCCCGCTCTCACTGGAGTGGATCCGCCGGGTCACCAGCGTGGAGACCCAGACCCGCAGGGCCAACGAGATCGGCGAGGTCTCCGGGGTCAAGGGGGTGGCGAGCCCTCCCGGCCTGCCGGGCATCTCCGACGTCGTGGCCAAGGCCGACCGGCTCCAGGCGAGCTACTACGGCCTGATGGAGTCCAAGGCCAAGGACATCGTCTATCCCGAGATCGCCAAGCTGCTCTTCGGCAAGCAGGACGCCCAGCAGGCTCTCGACAACCTCGACAGGGGACTGCGCCGGGTCCACGGCAACTGAAACCCGTCAACCGAACCCGCCTTCCGGGCTCCGCTCCCGTGGCGGAGCCCGCGGCGGATGTGAACCCCGGAGGTCACATGCTCAAGGCGGCCCAGCGACGCATCATCATCCCCTTCCTGATACCCGCGCTCGCGCTACTGGGGATCTTCTTCCTCTACCCGTTGATCAAAACGGTGGACCTGTCGCTGAACGAGTTCTCCCGCACGGGGACGATGCGATTCGTCGGGATCGACCAGTATCGCCTGCTGACAGGTGATCCCGCCTTCTTCAACTCGCTCAAGAACACGTTCCTGCTCACCCTCATCGGCAGTGGCATGCTGTTCCCGCCCGCCATGGCGATCGCCTGGGCCCTGTCGCAGCGAATCCACGGCGAACGCTTCTTCAGGTTCGTGGTGTTCGCCCCGGTGGTCCTGTCGGTCGCCGTCGTCTCGCTGATGTGGAAGTTCCTCTATCACCCCACCCTCGGCCTGATCAACCCCACCCTGGAGTCCATGGGACTGGGCGCCCTGGCCAAGATCTGGCTCGGCGACCCCTCCACCGCGCTGGCCGCCGTGACGTTCGTGTCCGTGTGGCACGGCATCGGCATCTGGATCGTCCTGCTGTGTGCCGGCTTCGAACGGCTGCCCACCGACGTCCTGCAGGCCGCGCGCATCGACGGGGCGGGCGAGTGGCGGGTGTTCTGGAGCATCATGCTGCCGATGATGCTCGACCTCATGCGCATGCTCGCCATCTTGTGGGTGGTTCAGAGCCTGCAGACGTTCGCCTTCGTCTACATCATGACCGGAGGCGGTCCCTTCGGCTCGACCGACACCGTCGGCACCCTGATGTACCGCGTCGCCTTCGACCAGGCCGACTTCGGCTATGCCGCGGCCATCGGCGTCGTACTCGTGGTGGTCATGCTGACGGTGGCCAAGCTCCTCAACAAGGTGATGAAGCGCGATGACCTCCAGTACTGACCTGACCGAGCGCCCCACCCCGGCCGGCCCCGCGGTCACGCCCCACCCGCCCGTCCCCGCCCCAAGGCGCAGGAGTGGCCCGCCCCGGCCCCGCGCCCCTTTCCGCCCACACCACCTCTTCTTCTACCTGCTGCTCGGCGGGGTCGCGCTGTCCTCGATCAGTGCCTACGCCTGGGTCTTCAACGTGTCGATGAAGACCAACCGCGAGTTCATCTCCTCACCCCCCTGGCAGATCGCCGACGCCTGGCGCTGGGACAACTACGTCAACGCCTGGAACCAGGCCAACATCGGCCTGTTCTTCGGCAACAGCGTGGTCATCAGCGTCGCCTCCACCGCGATCGGCGTCGTGCTGGCCGTGTTCGCCGCCTATCCCCTGGCCCGGATCACCTTCAGGTTCAGCGGCGTGGTGCTCAGCACGTTCCTGCTCGGGCTGATGATCCCATGGATGGTCACCTTCGCGCCGCTCTACCTGATCATGCAGGATCTCGGCCTCCTCGACAGCCGGCTCGGGCTCGTTCTCGTCTACGCCACCTACAACCTGCCGTTCAACGTCTTCGTCCTGGTCGGCTTCATGAAGACCCTGCCGTACGACCTGGAGGAGGCAGCGGCGATGGACGGGGCAGGCCCGGCCCGCACGTTCATCTCGGTGATCCTCCCCCTCATGGGGCCCGGACTGGCGTCGGTCGCCATCATCAGCTTCCTGCAGAACTGGAACGAGTTCTTCTACGCCTTGCTGCTGATCCACTCGCCGGAGAAGATGCCCCTGCCGCTCGGGCTGTTCCAGCTGGGCCAGGCCGCCGACTACGGCACCAACTGGGCCACGCTGTTCGCCGGGATGATGATCACGGTCACCCCCGTACTGTTGGGATTCGCCGTACTGCAGAAGCAGATCACCAAGGGGCTGACGGCCGGCGCGCTCAAGGGCTGAGCCACAGCGGAGAAAGGGAGATCCATGTCATCTGGTCCTCGGGACACGACGTCACCGCGCCGCGCGCTGATCACCGGCGCCGCCGGGGGGATCGGGGCGGCGATCGCACGGGTCCTGCACACCGGCGGCGCCACGGTGATCGTCACCGACGTCGACCTGGACGCGGCGCGCGCGACCGCGGCCATCATCGGGGGCGCCGAGGCGGTCCACCTCGACGTGCGCTCGGAGAAGTCCGTCCGCTCGGCGATCGGCTCGATCACCTCGCGCCACGGCCCGCTGGACGTCCTGGTCAACAACGCCGCCGTCTGCAGCAACCTCGAGTTCGAGTCCGTGCCCGAACCGGTCTGGTCGGTCGACGTGGACGTCGTCCTCGGCGGGGCGATCCGCCTGTGCCAGGCGGTCCTGCCCGGCATGCGCGAGGCCCGGCGGGGAGCCGTGGTCAACGTGGCATCGGTCAACGGCCACCGCTACTTCGGCAACGACACCTACAGCGCGGCCAAGGCCGGGCTGCTCAACCTCACCCGCGGCCTGGCCGCCCAGTACGGACCGTACGGCGTGCGCGTCAACTCGGTGTCGCCAGGCACGATCGCCACCCCGATCTGGGAGGAGCGGCTCGCGACCGATCCGCACGCCCTGGACAAGGCTGCCTCGTGGTACCCGATGGGACGGGTCGGCACCGTGGACGACGTCGCCGAGGCCGTCGCGTTCCTGGCAGGCGACCGCGCATCGTGGATCAACGGGATCGACCTGCCCGTGGACGGTGGTCTCCTGGCCGGAAGCCGCGCCATGGCCGTGGACATCGGCGCGGCCGTCGTCGACGCCGATTGACCCCGCTTTCCGCACGTGCCGCGTCACTGCGGGTCAGCGGTTACGTCTGAGCCAGTGCAGCGGGCGATCACCTCAGGTCGAGGGGGGCGCACCGAGAACGGTCTGTGACTATATGCCATCGATCCAATACACTGCGCAACCAATGATTGTGGCAACGGCACAACCGACACAGGAGGATGCTCCATGCGACGCGTATTCACCAAGATCGGCAGTTGCGCGGCGGTCGCGATGCTCGCCCTCGCGGGGATACAGCCCGCCCAGGCCGAGCAGGTCGCCGCCGACCCGCCGGCCTACTTCGAGATGACCGACATCAGCAGGGGGTCGTTCATCGTGAAGATCGAAAAAGCGGCGGACATCGAACACGCCAGGGACCTGGTGAGCGGCGCGGACAAGGAGAAGCCCCACCTGCTGGGCCGGATCACCAAGCGTCCCGCCCCGTTCAACCCCGGCTGGAGCTACCACTTCGACCCGGCCACGCTGGGCTTCTTCGACGTGGCCATCGAGGTGTGCGACGCCACGATGACATACGTCGAGGAACACCTCGACGAGGCGGGCGGCGCGTTCCTGCCCGGAAATCTCTGGTGTCCCTGGAGCTCGAAGCTGGTGAAGGAGGTCCCCGCGCCGTAACGGCGTCCGCACTGCCGGGGGTGATCATCGCTCCGGGGAGAGGCGCGAGGGCCACGCCCACGACGGACAGTGGCCCGCCTCCTCGCGTACCGGCCTAGCCGCGCAGCCGCTCCATCGCCGGGTCGTAGAGCGGCTCCTCGGCGACGACGGCACGCACCCGCCGGTCGAAGTAGCCGATGTGCAGCTCTCGCCCCGGCACGGACAGCTCGGCGGGCAGCCAGGCGTAGGCGATGCCCCTGCCTATCGTGTAGCCGTATCCGGCGCTGGTGACGTATCCGACGCAGGATTCGCCGTCGTACACCGGCTCCTTGCCCATGACGACGGCGGCGGGATCGTCGACGGTGAGGCAGGTCAGCCTGCGCCGGGTCGCCGCGCCACGCTCGGCCAGGGCCGCGCGGCCGATGAAGTCGCCCCTGTCGGCCTTGCGCACGGCGAAGCCGAGGCCGGCCTCGTAGGGATCGTGCTCGTAGGTCATGTCGGTGCCGAAGGAGCGATAGCCCTTCTCCAGCCGCAGGCTGTTGAAGGCGCCCCGGCCCCCGGCGATGATCCCGTGGGCCTGGCCGGCCTCGGCGAGGGTGTCCCACAGCTTGGCGCCCATGTCGGCGGTCGTGTAGAGCTCCCAGCCCAGCTCCCCGATGTAGGAGAGCCGCAGCGCGGTGACGGGCACGGTGCCGACGTGGGCGCGCGCGCCGCGGAAGTAGCGGAAGCCGCCGGGGCCGAAACCGGGACCGGCCAGCGGGGCAACGACGTCACGGGCCCGCGGACCCCAGACGCCGACGCAGCAGGTGCCCGGCGTGACGTCGGTGACGGTGACCGATCCGTCGGCGGGTAGGTGACGGTGGAGCCAGTCGAGGTCGAGGTTGCCGTTGGCGCCGACCTGGAACAGGTCGCGGCCCAGCCTGGCCACGGTGATGTCGCTGCGGATACCGCCGTCGTGGTCGAGCAGCAGGCAGTAGGTGACGGAGCCGACGGACTTGTCGACGTCGCCGGTGGAGATCCGCTGGAGGAAGGCGGCGGCTCCCCGGCCCGCGACCTCGATCCGCTTGAGCGCGCTCATGTCGTAGAGCGCGACGGCCTCGCGTGAGGCCTGAGCCTCGGCACCGACGATCGGTGACCAGTAACGGGCGGCCCAGTCGTTCGGCCGGGGGATGTCGCGGCCTTCGAGCAGTGGCGCGTTGGCCTCGTACCACTGGGGGCGCTCCCAGCCGGCGGCCTCCAGGAAGTACGCGCCCAGCTCGCGCTGGCGGGTGTGGAAGGGGCTGGTGCGCAACGGGCGCAGGTTCTCGGCCGGCTGGAGCGGGTGGATGATGTCGTAGACCTCGACGAAGTTCTGGCAGTCGCGGGTGCGCACGTACTCGGGGGCCAGCTGGTGGACCTCGAACCGGTTGACGTCGCACTCGTGCAGGTCGAAGGAGGAACAGTGGCCGTCGGCCAGCCATTCGGCCATGGCCCGGCCCACCCCCGCCGAGTGGGTGACCCACACGGCCTCGGCCACCCAGAAGCCCCGCACCTCAGGTGACTCGCCGAGCAGCGGCATGTTGTCGGTGGTGAAGGAGAACAGGCCGTTGACGCCCTCTTCGAGCGTCGCCTGCTCGGTGGCGGGCAGCAGCGCCCGCGTCTCGGCCCAGGCGGGGGCGAAGTCGTCGCCGGTGAACGGCAGCACCGAGGGCATGACCTCGGCATCGGCGACCGGGAGGATCTCCTCCGGGGTGATCGGCATCGGGCGGTGGCCGTAGTAGCCGATGCCGAGCCGCTCGAACCGCTCCCGGTAGTACAGGTCGGCGTCCTGGTGACGCAGGATCGGCCGGACGGCCTCCGCGCTCTGCCCGCCGAGCGCGGGGACGGGGCCGGTCCAGGCGAGCTGGTGGGCCAGGGGGGTCAGCGGCAGCGCCATGCCGACCATGCCCGCGACCTTGGGGCCCCAGATACCGGCGCAGCAGACCACGAGGTCGGCGGGGAGCTCGCCCCGGTCGGTGACGACGGCCGCCACCCGGTCGTCCTCGACCCGGATGTCTCGCACCTCGTGCCGGTCCAGCACGCGTACGCCCCGCTCCCGTGCTCGCTCCAGCTGGACCTCGACGGCGCGTACGGCTCCGGCCAGGCCGTCGGTCGGGACGAACAGCCCGCCGAGGACCCTGGCCTTGTCGAGCAGGGAGTGGTGCTCCACGCACTCCTCGGGGGTGAGCAGGCGCGCCTCGAGCCCCCAGGCGGTGGCCCAGCCGTGGCGGCGGTGCAGTTCGGCGAGCCTCTCGGGCGTGGTGGCCACCTCCAGGCCGCCCACCTGGAGGAAGCAGTCGAGCGCGACGAGCTTTTCGACCGTGTAGCGGGCCAGTTCGGTCATGGTCTTGGACGGGTTGGTCTGGAACACCAGCCCTGGCGCGTGGGAGGACGATCCGCCGGTGGCGGGCACGGCACCCTGGTCGACGACCGTGATGTCGTCCCAGCCCCTCGCCGAGAGTTCGTCGGCCAGGGCCGCCCCGACGACACCGGCTCCGATGATGACAACGCGTTGGCCCGCCATACACACCTCCGTCGTTGCACAGTCCGGAACGCGGTGCGCTTCCCGCAACAGATTCTCCCTTTGCGGGTGGCACTGTCAAGAACGGGCCGTACCCGCCGCTGAAGGGTCCGGGCACGGCATCGGAGCACGCCGCGGGCGCTGTCGCCGTCCGCGCCGCGCCCGATCCGCACCGCTCCGTATGACGCCGCGCCCGAGGTGTGTCACAGTCCGCCGGGACCGTCGCCCGCTCAGCCGGTGGGGAGCCAGGCCTTCACCTTGTCGGGGTTGTCACCGACCCACTTCTCCGCGGCCTCCTCGGCCGTCATCTTGTCCTCGGAGATGTACTTGGCCACCAGGTTCTGGTCCTCGTTCGTCCAGGAGAAGTTCTTGACCAGCTCGTAGGCCGGGCTGCCGGAGTCGGCGAACTTCCTGCTCACGATCTTGTCGAGGTCGTAGAGCGGGTAGTCGCAGGCCACCTTCTCGGCATCGGCGTCGCAGCCCTCGGTGTACTCGGGCAGGTTCACCTTGACGAGCTTGACCTCCGCCAGGAACCACTGCGGCTCGTAGAAGTAGCCGAGCAGCGCCTTCTTCTCCTTCTCCGCCTTCCTGAACTCGGTGATCAGCGCCGCCTCGCTGCCCGCGTAGACGACCTTGTAGTCCAGTTTCAGGTTCTTCACCAGGGCCGCGTCATTGGTCACGAAGGACGGGTCGCCGTCGAGCAACTGCCCCTTGTCGCCCGACTCCGAGGTCTTGAACAGCTCGGCGTACTTGTTGAGGTTCTTCCAGTCGGTGATGTCGGGGTACTTCTCGGCCATCCACGGCGGCACGTACCAGCCGATGACTCCCTTGTTACCCGTCGAACCCGCCGCGACGGCGACCTTCTGTTCCTCGATGTACTTCTTCTTCAGGTCGTCGTGCGCCCAGTTCTCCACGATGGCGTCGACCTGGCCGGTGGCGAACCCCTGCCAGGCGACCTCCTCCTTGAGGTCCTTCTTCGTGACCGCGCAGCCGAGTTCCTTCTCAGCCACCTGGGCGATGACCGCCGCGGTCGCCTCGTACCCGACCCACGGGTTGATGGCGATGTTGACCGCGCCGCAGGGCTTCTTGCCGTCCGCGCCCGAGGTGGCGGACGCGGCTGTGCCGTCGCTGCTCTCGCCGACCTTCGCCCCGCCGCACGCGGAGACGAGGAGGCCGGTGGCGAGCAGGAACGCCAACGTCCGTGGCCGCCCGGTCCTGGAAACTGTCACCAAAGTCCTCCTGTACATGAGGCCGCCGACGGCGGCCGTCCGGGATTTCCGTCTGTCCTGCTCAGCGGGCGCCGTGTGCCTCGGCGTCCGCCCGCCGCGCCGCCGTCCTGGTGATGCGCTCCAGCATGATCCCGAGTACGACGATCGCCACGCCCGCCGCGAGCCCCTTGCCCCGCAACTGCAGCTGGGAGAAGCCCGCCACCACGTCGTAGCCGAGCGCGCCCGCGCCGACCAGACCGCCGACGACGACCATGGCCAGCACGTAGATGAGTCCCTGACCGGCCGCGAGGGTCACCGCGCTGCGCGCCATCGGCAGCTGCACCTTGGTGATGAGCTGCCAGGTGTTCGAGCCCGCGGCCGTGGCGGCCTCCACCGCGCTCGGGGAGACGCCGCGGATGCCGTCCGCGACGAGCTTGATCGCGACCGGCGCGGCGTAGACGACCGCGGCGGTGATCGCGGTGACCCGGGTCGCGCCGAACAGGCCGAGGATCGGCACCAGGTAGACGAACGGCGGCATGGTCTGCCCGGCGTCCAGGGCGGGCCGCACCAGTTGGTCGACACGGTCGCTGCGCCCCATCCAGACGCCGAACGCCACGCCGAGGACCATCACCAGGACCGTGGCCACCAGCGTCGAGGCCAGCGTCACCATGCTGTCCTGCCACAGGCCGAGCAGCACGAGCAGGGCGAGGCAGGCCGCGGTGACGAGCACGACCCTGACGTTCGCCAGGACGGCGGCGAACGCGACCACCACCGCGGCGATCAGCCACCACGGCGAGCCGGTGAGCAGGGCCTCGAACGGGTTGAGCAGACCGTAGGAGACGGCGTTCTTGAACGCGCCGGTGTAGGCCGCCAGGTTGTCCTGCACCCACAGGGTCGCCGCGTCGACGCCCCGGCGGACGTACGGCCCCAGGTTCGCCTCGCTCGGGAACTCCGCGGCCCACACGTAGGTGTGGGAGAGGTAGACCAGCACGCCGGTGCCCGCCAGGACGGCGCCGATCCCGGCACGGCGGCGGCCGGGCCTCCGCGGGCGGCCGGCCCGGTAGCGGATCTCGACACGCCTGCCGGCGGCGGAGGTGACCCGGTCGAGGACGATGGCCATGATGACGATGGCCAGGCCCGCGTTGAAGGCGCTGCCGACGTCGAGGGTCTCCAGCGCCTTGATGACCGTCTTGCCCAGTCCCGGGGCGTCGATCAGCGCGGCGATGGTGACCATGCAGAGCGCGGCCATGATGGTCTGGTTGACGCCGACGATGATGGTCCGCTTGGCCAGCGGGAGCCGTACCTTGCCCAGCAGCTGCCAGGCGGTCGAGCCCAGCGAGGTGCCGGCCTCCAGGGTCGCGGGGCGCACCTCGCGGATGCCGTGCGCGGTGATGCGGATCGCGGGCGGTGCGGCGTAGACGACCGTCGCCACGGTGGCGCTCGCCGGGCCGATGAGGAAGAACAGGGTGAGCGGCGCGAGGTAGACGAACGTCGGCATCGTCTGCATGAAGTCGAGCACCGGGGTGACCAGGCGGTTGAACCGGTCGTTCACCCCGGCCCAGACGCCGAGCGGGATGCCGATCAGCAGCGAGATCACGACCGCGGCCAGGGTGAGGGCGAGGGTGTCCATGCTCTCCTCCCACAGGCCCAGCAGGCCGAAGGAGGCGAAACCGGCCGCGGTCAGCACCGCGACCCTGAGGTTGCCCCAGAGCAGCGCGGCCGCCGTGGCGACGGTGACCACGCCCAGCCAGCCGATGACCGGCAGCGGCCGCCCGAAGGACGGCCTGCTGATCAGCGCCTGGACGAACGTGACGGCCTCGTCGAGGAAGAGCCGGACGTAGTTGACGAAGTACAGGAAGAACGGGTTGTCGTTCCTGCTGTTGTCGATGACCTCGCTCGCCTCGTTGATCCGCAGGTGCAGCGGCGTCAGCTCCGCGCCGCCGAGCTGGAAGGTGTCACGGCCCTGGACGAACACCCAGATGAGCACCCACGCCGCGACGACGGCGGTCAGCAGGTAGCGGCGGGGCCAGGTGGGCAGGCGCCGCAGGCCACCGGCCGGGGTGGCCGGGGTGGCCGTCACCCCTGTTCCCCTGCCCTGGCCGGCTCGGCGGACTCGCCCGTGCCCTCCTCCGGGAGCGGCTCGGGGAACTCACCGGAAGTCCTCCCGGTGAGTTCCCCGGGGGCCCTCTCCTCCGGTGGTTCGGTGCGCGTCACGGAGACCTCCGCCGGGGACTGCTCGGCGAGGACGCCGAGGAGTTCCTCGGCGGTGACGACGCCCAGCGGCCCGCCGCCGTCGACCACCCTGACCGGGCTCGTCGCGCGCAGCACCGTGTGCACGGCGTCGCGTACCACGACGTCCGGCCCGATCTCCGGCCCGTCCAGCGGCTCGTCGGAGCGGGGCGGACGCATGATCCAGCGAGTGGTGAGCACGTGCGAGCGGGGCACGTCCCTGACGAACTCGCGCACGTAGCCGTCCACCGGTGCCCCGACGACCTCCTCAGGCGTGCCCAGCTGGACGAGCTCGCCGTCGCGCATGATCAGGATGCGGTCGCCGAGCTTGAGCGCCTCGCTCAGGTCGTGTGTGATGAAGATCATCGTCTTGCCCACCTCGCGGTGCAGCCGGATGACCTCGTTCTGCATGTCCCGCCTGATCAGCGGGTCGAGCGCGGAGAACGGCTCGTCGAAGAAGAGCACGTCGGGATCCACCGCGAGCGCCCTGGCCAGTCCGACGCGCTGCTGCATGCCGCCGGAGAGCTGGTCGGGGTAGGAGTCCTCGGAGCCGGAGAGCCCGACGAGCTCGACCATCTGTCTGGCCCGCTCGTAGCGGGCCTCCTTGCGCGTCCCGCGGATCTCCAGCCCGTAGGCCACGTTGTCCAGGACCCGCCGGTGCGGCAGCAGCCCGAAGTTCTGGAACACCATCGCGAAGCGGTGGCGGCGCAGCTCGCGCAGCCGCCGGCCGTCGGCCTTGCGGATGTCCTCGCCGTCGAACAGCACCTCTCCCGCCGTCGGCTCGACGAGCCGGGTCAGGCAGCGTACGAGGGTGGACTTGCCCGAGCCGGACAGGCCCATGACGACGAAGACCTCCTGGGGCCGCACGGTGAAGGAGACGTCGCGGATCGCGGTCACGCAGCCCGTCCTGGCCCTCAGCTCACTTCGCGAGAGCTCCGCCAGCGGGGTTCCGACGACCCGGTCGGCACGCGGGCCGAAGACCTTCCAGAGACCACGCACGTCGAGGACGGCCCGCTGATTCTCCGCGACGAGATCTCTCCGGTCGCCGTCGAAGTGGAGATCTGACACGAAGGGGCATCCTTCCGGTCATCGCGTAGCTCGTTGCGTATGGCGCATCGGACCGCTTAGCGAGAAACAGAATCGACCCTCTTCATTCACCCAGTCAAGGCTTTACGGGCTTCGTTACCGTGCCAGCGCAATCGCGGAAATCTCACCCCCGCCATTATCCGAATGGTGAACCGGCTTTTTTCCGCGGGAATTCGACATCCGGCCCGTAATCGGACCGCACGGCCGGATGGCCGGTCAACGCACCCGTGATCAGTGGGCCAAGCCGTCGCGATGGCGGTAGAAGTCGACGTGTTCGGCAGCGAGCGGGGTGTTGCCCAGGATCAGGTCCGCCGCCTTCTCCGCCACCATCATGACCGGCGCGTAGATGTTGCCGTTGGTCACGTACGGCATCACCGAGGCGTCCACCACGCGCAGCCCCTCGAGGCCGTGTACCCGCATGGAGAGCGGGTCCACCACGGACATGTCGTCGACACCCATCCGTGCGGTGCACGAGGGGTGCAGCGCGGTCTCGCCGTCCCTGGCCACCCAGTCGAGGATCTCCTCGTCGGTCTCGACCCCGGGCCCCGGCGACAGCTCCCCCGCGTTGAACTCGTCCATGGCCGGCTGGTTGAGGATGTCGCGGGCGACCCGGACCGCCTCCACCCACTCGCGCCGGTCCTGCGCGGTGGACAGGTAGTTGAAACGGAGCGCCGGGTGGACCCGGGGGTCGGTGCTCCTGATCTTCACCGAGCCTCGGGAGTCCGAGTACATCGGCCCGATGTGCACCTGGTAGCCGTGCCCGCCCGCCGGAGCCGAGCCGTCGTAGCGGACCGCGATGGGCAGGAAGTGGAACATCAGGTTGGGGTAGTCGACGTCGTCGTTGCCCCGGATGAAGCCGCCCGCCTCGAAGTGGTTGGTCGCACCGGGGCCGCTGCGCGCGAACAGCCAGCGCGCGCCGATCCACGGCCGGTTGCGCCACTTCATCGCGGGCTGCATCGAGACCGGCCGCCTGCAGCCGTACTGGATGTAGACCTCCAGGTGGTCCTGGAGGTTCTCGCCGACGCCCGGCAGGTCGCACACGACGTCGACGCCGAGGGCGCCCAGCTCGGCGGCGTCGCCCACCCCGGAGAGCTGGAGCAGCTGGGGGGAGTTGATCGCGCCGCCGCAGAGGATGACCTCGCCCGCGCGAACCTTTCGGCCGTCGTACTCGACACCGACGGCCCGCTTTCCGGCGAAGAGGACTCCGGTGACGTGCGCCCGCGTTCTGATCTCCAGGTTGGGGCGGTTGGCGACCGGGTGCAGGTAGGCGCGGGCGGCGGACAGCCGGCGTCCCCTGCTGATGTTGCGGTCGAAGCGGGCAAAGCCCTCCTGGCGGTAGCCGTTGACGTCGTCGGTCAGCGGGTGTCCGGCCTGCTGCACCGCCTCGAAGAACGCCCCGAACAACGGGTTGCGCACCGGCCCGCGCTCCAGCACGAGGGGCCCGCCCCGCCCGCGCATCGGGTCGGCGGGGTCGGCGGCCAGGCAGTTCTCCATGCGCTTGAAATACGGCAGGCAGTGGGCGAAGTCCCAGGTCTCCATGCCGGGGTCGGCGCCCCAGCGCTGGTAGTCCAGCGGGTTGCCCCGCTGGAAGATCATGCCGTTGATGCTGCTCGATCCGCCCAGCACCTTGCCCCGGGCGTGGTAGATACGGCGGCCGTGCATGTGCGGCTCGGGCTCGGAGGTGTACTTCCAGTCGTAGAAACGGTTCCCGATGGGGAAGGGCAGCGCGGCCGGCATGTGGATGAAGACGTCCCACGGGTAGTCCGGGCGGCCCGCCTCCAGCACCAGTACCCGGTTGGCAGGGTCGGCGGAGAGCCGGTTGGCGAGGGCGCTTCCGGCCGAGCCACCTCCAACGATGACAAAGTCGTACATGTCTGCCTCGCCTCCCTCAAGCAGGAACAGTGTCCGAAATTGGAGCTAATAGCGCAATAGGGTGCACTATTCGCAACGGATATTGTCGTCCCCGATGACGTTCGTTCCCTTTCCAGCGCCTACAGTTGCGCCATGGGCAACGATCGCACCGACAGCGGCGGTGGAGTCCAGTCCGTCGACCGGGCCATCACCATCCTGGAGATCCTCGCCGAACGCCGCGAGGCCGGGGTGAGCGAGATAGCCCAGGAGATATCGGTGCACAAGTCGACGGCGTTCCGGCTGCTGGGCGCGCTGGAGGCGCGCGGCCTGGTCGAGCAGGCCGAGGACCGGGGAAAATACCGCCTCAGCTTCGGCCTCGTCCGCCTCGCGGGCGGGGTGGCCTCCCGGCTCGACCTGACCCAGCAGAGCCGCCCGGTCTGCCGCCGCCTCGCCGAGGAGCTCGGCGAGACGGTGAACCTGGCGGTGCTGCGCTCCCACTACGCGGTCAACCTGGACCAGGTACGCGGCCCTTCCGCCGTCACCACGCACAACTGGGTCGGCCAGCTCACCCCGCTGCACGCCACCTCCAGCGGGAAGGTCCTGCTGGCCCACCTCGACGAGGCGCACCGGGCCCGGCTGCTCTCCGCGAGCGGCCTGGAGCGCTACACCCCGAACACGATCACCTCCGTCGCCGCCCTGGAGGAGCAACTGGGAGAGGCCCGCGAGCGGGGTTACGCCGTCACCGTCGAGGAGTACGAGATCGGCCTGAACGCCGTCGCCGCGCCCATCCGCTCCTACGACGGTGAGATCGTCGCCTCGGTCAGCGCGTCAGGCCCCGCGTACCGCCTCGGCGAGGACCGGCTGCACGAGCTGGCACCGCTCGTGATAGCCGGCGCCCGCGACATCAGCCACCGCCTGGGGTACGCCGGACGAGTCTGACCACCACGCTCTTGGAGGTGGGGGTGTTGGAGGTCTCCGCCACCGAGTCGAGCGGGACGAGCACGTTGGTCTCCGGGAAGTACGCGGCGCAGCAGCCGCGCGCGGTCGGGTAGGCGACCGCGCGGAAGGCCTCCGCCCTGCGCTCCCCGTCGGGCCACTCGCTGACCAGGTCCACCATGTCCCCGTCGGCCAGTTCCCGCTCGGCCAGGTCGTCGGCGTGCACGAAGACCACCCGGCGGCCGTTGCGCACGCCCCGGTAGCGGTCGTCCATGCCGTAGATCGTGGTGTTGTACTGGTCGTGGCTGCGGACCGTCTGCAGCAGCAGCCGCCCCGGCGGCACCCGCAGCACCTCCAGCTCGTTGACCGTGAAGTTGGCCTTGCCCGTCGCGGTCGGGAAGCGTCGCTCGTCGCGGGGCGCGTTGGGCAGCGCGAAGCCGCCGGGAGCGCGGACCTTGGTGTTGAAGTCGTCGAATCCGGGCACCACCCGAGAGACCCGGTCGCGGATCGCGTCGTAGTCGGCCGCGAACTCCTGCCACGGCACGTGCGGATCGTCACCGAACAGCTCCACGGCCAGCCGGCAGACGATCTCCACCTCGGAGAGCAGATCGTCGGAGGCGGGCCGCAGCCTGCCCCGCGAGGCGTGCACCATGCCCATGGAGTCCTCGACCGTGACGAAACGGTCGCCGTCGCGTTCGGTCCGTCCCAGCGTGGGCAGGATGAGCGCCTCGCGCCCGCACACGGCGTGCGAGCGGTTCAGCTTGGTGGAGACCTGCACCGTCAGCCTGGCCCGGCGCATCGCCTCCTCGGTCGCCGCCGTGTCGGGGGTGGCCGACACGAAGTTGCCGCCCATCGCGATGAAGACCTTCGCCTGCTCGGAGCGGAGCGCCCTGATCGCCTCCACGGTGTCGAAGCCGTGCTCGCGGGGCGGCTCGAAGCCGAACTCGTCGCGTAGCGCGTCCAGGAACCGAGCCGGTGGCTTCTCGTAGATGCCCATCGTGCGGTCACCCTGGACGTTGGAGTGGCCCCTGACCGGGCAGACCCCCGCGCCCGCGCGACCCACGTTGCCGCGCAGCAACAGGAAGTTGACGACCTCCCTGATGGTGGCGACGGAGTTCTTGTGCTGGGTGAGCCCCATCGCCCAGCACACGATCACCGACTTCGCGCCCAGCACCTCCCGTACGGCCTCCTCGACGGCCGGGCGGTCCAGCCCGGTCGCCTCCTCGACCTCCGCCCAGTCCAGGGAGCGCAGATCCTCGGCCCATTCGTCGAAGCCGTGGGTGTGCGCCTCGACGAAGTCGCGGTCGATCACGGTTCCGGGGGCGGCCTCCTCGGCCTCCAGCAGCAGCAGCGACATCGCCTTGAAGAGCGCGAGGTCGCCGTTGAGCCGGATCTGCAGGAACCTGTCGGACAGCCTCGTACCCTTGCCCACCAGCCCGGAGGCCCGCTGCGGGTTCTTGAAGCGGAGCAGCCCGGCCTCGGGCAGCGGGTTGACCGCGACGATCCGGGCACCTTCGCGCTTGGCTCGTTCCAACGCCGAGAGCATGCGCGGGTGGTTGGTGCCGGGATTCTGACCGACCACGAAGATCAGGTCGGCCCGGTGGAGATCCTCCAGCGAGACCGTGCCCTTGCCGATACCGAGGGTCTCGGTGAGCGCCGAGCCGCTGGACTCGTGGCACATGTTGGAGCAGTCCGGCAGGTTGTTGGTGCCGAACCTGCGCACCAGGAGCTGGTAGACGAACGCGGCCTCGTTCGAGGTGCGCCCCGAGGTGTAGAAGAGCGCCTCGTCCGGGCTGTCCAGCGCGCGCAGCTCCCGCGCGATCAGGGAGAAGGCGTCGTCCCAGCTCACCGGGACGTAGTGGTCGGAGCCGGCGGGCTTGTGCATCGGCTCGGTGAGCCGCCCCTGCTGGCCCAGCCAGTACTCGGTGTGCCCGGCCAGGTCGTCGACGGTGTGCCGGGCGAAGAAGTCACGGGTGACCCTGCGGACGGTGGCCTCCTCGGCCACCGCCTTCGCGCCGTTCTCGCAGAACTCGAACGGGCTGCGGTGCTCCCCCTCGGGCCAGGCGCAACCGGGGCAGTCGAAGCCTTCCTTCTGGTTGACCCCTGCCAGGGTGAGGAGGGTGCGGCCGACGCCCATCTGGGCATTGGCGGTCAGCAACGACCGGGTCACTCCCGGTATACCGGCCGCCCACTCCTTGGGGGACCCGATCTCGATGCCGTCCTCGTTGACGTCGTCGCGCGGAGCCTTCCTGGCCATCCTCGCGCCTCCTTCCTTGCCCTCCCCCCCTGAAACGGCGGGTTGCGCACACTATAGGCGCTCCCCTTCCATCAGTCCGGCCCGGTACCCAGCCTGTCGATCAGCCAGTCGTGGAAGACCCCGATGTGGTGCTCGCTGGGCACCAGGACCCCACCCCGGGCGTACGCGCGGGAGTTCATCGCCGGCTGGCACCTCTCACAGGCCGCGAAGTCCTGCTCGTTGACCCGGTGGAAGAGCTCGACGGACGGACCGAGATCGGTGCCCGCCTCCACGACGTCCTTGAGGAAGAGCCAGTCGCACTCCACGATCGTCCGGTCAGCCGCCAGCGGGAACATCCGGTGCCAGATCACATGGTCGGGCACCAGGTTGACGAAGACCTGCGGTTTGATGGTGATCGCGTAGTAGCGGCGGTCCTGCTCCTCGCCGACCCCCGGGATACGGTCCACCCCCGCCGAGCCGTCGACGGTGAACCCCCGGATCTCCTCGCCGAACTCCGCTCCGTGCCCGACGAAGGACTGCGCCGCGTAGCCGTCGGCGAACTCCGGCAGCACCTCGGTGAGCTCGGGATGGATGGTGGCGCAGTGGTAGCACTCCATGAAGTTCTCGACGATGAGCTTCCAGTTGGCCCGCACGTCGTAGACGATCCTGCGGCCCACCGCCAGGTTGGCGATGTCGTAGCTCTCGATGGCCCGCTCGTCGCCCAGCCGGGCCGTCGCCTCACCGATCACATCCGCCTCGAACGACGGCGGCTCGTCGGCCAGGCAGACCCACACGTACCCGCTCCACTCGCGCACGGCCACGTTGACCAGCCCGTACTCGACCCGATCGAGGTCGGGCATCCTCGTCAGGTTCGGCGCGGCGATCAGCCTGCCTTCGAGATCGTAGGTCCAGGCGTGGTACGGGCACTGGAAGGCCCGTTTGACCTCGCCGGACTCCTCGGTGCGGATCCGGGCGCCACGGTGGCGGCAGACGTTGAGGAAGGCCCGGATCGAGTCGTCCCTGGCCCGGGTGACCAGGACGCTCTCCCGGCCTACCTGGACGGTCCGGAAAGCCCCCGGCTTTCCCAGGTCGGAGGCGCGGGCGACGCAGAACCACATCGACTCGAAGATGCGGGCCTGCTCCAGGGCGAAGACGTTCTCGTCGGTGTAGTGGCCGCCGGGCAGGGTGGCGATCACGCTGGGCGGCAGGCTTCTCGCGGTCACGATCGCTCCTCGGTCCGCCGTGCCGACGGGTCACGGCGCGGCACCGGCTTCCCGGCGAACTCCCCGCCGGACGGTACGCGGGTCGGCGTCATGCCGTACCCGCGCGGACGCCCGGCGGCAGGTTCGGCGGCTCCTCGGAGGGCACCACATAGACGATCTCGTCGGAGATCACCACCCGGTGGGTGCGCAGCGGCAGTTTGGCCGGAGGGCTGCTCGGCCGCCCCGTCCGCAGGTCGAAACTCGACGCGTGCAGCGGGCACTCGATCTCGCCCCCCTCCAGCCACCCGTCGGAGAGCGAGGCGTCCTGGTGGGTGCAGGTGTCGTCAACGGCGTAGATCTCGCCGTCCTCGGTGTGGAAGACGGCGATGGGCGGGTCGACGTCGAGCCGATGAGCCTCACCCGGAGGAAGGGCCGCGAGGGGGCAGACAGGGATCATCGCAACAAACCCCGGTTTCGTAAAGCAGAACAAGCAGCGCTATACGCAACAGCGTGACCTCCGGAAATCCCACTGTCAAGGCCCTTCCCCATGGTCGCGCGGAGGCCGATAGGTATACCCGTCACCGCCGCTCAGGTCAGCGGTCGGCGGTCCGCGCAGTATGTGCCGTGATGATGTGTCCCCTGCTCTGACTCTCTTCCGGAAAGGGCGCGATCACTTGCGAGGATTAACGAGAAAACCCTGTTAATCAGGCAAGATCTGATGGCGATCCGCGCCGAACGGCACCTCGGCGACAGGGCGCCAGTCCCACGAGGTCTCGGGACCATCCTGAACGACAAGGCTGATGCCACCTATCGTGATCTCACTCTCCGGCAACCCCCGCCCCAGCGCCTCGATGACCGGAGCCGCCGGGCCGTTCGCGGTGCTGTACGCCACCGTGACATATGGCGTCCACGGCTCGTGGGCAGGCACGCCGTCTCGGCCGGTAGCCGCGCGGGCCGCCGCCCGTACCGCTTCGAGCATCGGCAAGAGGCGCTCGGCCGGCCGCACCTCCAGCACGATGGCCTCGGGGTGGTAGGGCACGCGCCCGATGGTCACGGTGATCGGCGTCGATTCGCAGCAGGTCACGGGTCTGACGTAGCCGCTGCTTGCCGCCACGCAACAGGGCCTGCGTCCGCCGATGAACACGCGTGACATCGGTGAGCATCCGTCGCGGAGGCATCCGGGTGTGCTGTTCGGCGAGGCAGTGCGTCGCCTCATCTCATCGGACGAAGGGTTCGGCGTCCGCATCCGCGAACCCTGACCAGCCGGGGAAAACCAGTCGTCGGCCCGCCCCCGCGGGTGCCAGGGTACAACCATGATCGATCCTCAGCTGACCGGCCGGGTGGCACTTGTCACCGGCGCGAACCAGGGCATCGGCGCGGCGACCGCCATCGCGCTGGCCGCGTGCGGAGCGGCAGTGCTGCTCACCTGTAAACGACTGGACCCGGCCGAGCACGCCGGCGATCCGGCCTTCCCCGACGCCTACGGCAGGCTACGGGCACAGGGCGCCGACGAGGTCGTGGCCCGGATCCGGGCCGACGGCGGCCGAGCCGAGTCCATCGAGGCCGACCTGGCAGAGCCGGGCGTCGCGGGCCTGCTGTTCGACCGGGCACAAGCGGCCTTCGGACCGGTGGAGATCCTGATCAACAACGCCAGTGGCTGGCTGGCCGACACCTTCCTGCCCAACGCGCGTGACCGCTTCGGGCGCGAGCTGCGCCCTGTCGACGCCGACTCCCATGACCGGCAATTCGCCGTGGACGTGCGCGCACCCGCCCTGCTGATCGCCGAGTTCACCCGCCGCCACGTACAACGCGACGCCACGTGGGGCCGGATCATCGGTCTCACCTCCGGAAGCTCCGGTGGCTTCCCAGAGGAAGTCTCGTACGGCGCGGCCAAAGCGGCCCAGGAAAACTATACGATGTCCGCCGCCGCCGAACTCGGTCGCTACGGCGTCACCGCGAACATGATCCACCCGCCTGCCACCGACACCGGCTGGATCACCCCGGTCATCGAGGAGGCGGTCCGGGCCGGCAGCCCGCTGCGGCACGTCGGCCGGCCGGAGGAGGTCGCCGAGGTCATCGTCTTCCTGGCATCGCACCAGGCTCGTTACATCACCGGGCAGCTCATCCGCATGTCCTGAGCAAACCCTCACCAGTCAGCCCTCTCATCGTCGAGTCCAGTCGTCGACATCCCCATGAGCCGGTGACGACAGGCATCATGACGTGCGGCTGATCAAGGGAGTTGCGGTGTCAGACCTGCATGAGGAGTTCAGCTGACTTTCGGAGTCCGGGCCGTTCCACGACGTCTCTTGCGTGTCCTTCGTTCGATCCCCTTCTCCTGTTGAGGCGCCGGCTCGTCTCGGAGCGGAGACCGGTGAGCTACAAGAGGCGACCTTCGAAGCCCAAAGCCTCGTCCCGCCACGTCCGCGGACACCGCAGATCTGCGGCGCCACCGCTCCGTCTTCGCCTGCGCGCTCAGCGCGGGGCCAGGTCGGCGTCAACCGTCCGCGCACAGAGCCGAGGCCGAGCGGACGGTCGACGCCGACAGCCTTGAGGCCCTGCGCGCCGAGACCGACCGGCAGGAGACCATCGCACGGGAGGCACGACAGCGAGCCGCCGGGCAGGGTGGGCCAGGTCGGCCTGCGCGATGTCGAGGACGAAAGGACGGACGGCGGTCTCGCTCATTCCGCGTTCTCGCCTTCGGGGTCGCCGGCGAGTGTGCGGGCGGCCGCCACGTCGTTCTCGTCCCAGCCCCAGTGACCGTCGCGTTCCCCGGCCTGTTCGTCGATCCATCGGTTGTGGGCCTCCCACGCCGCCTGCTTACTGGTTCCCAGCGCGGCACCGATCTGCGACCACGAGGCGCCCGCTCGGCGGGCGGAGCGCACGGAGAGCTGACGCCCGTAGCCCGCCTTCCGTGCGATCACCTCGCCCAGCGCGAGAAGCTCCAGCGCCTCGCCCCGGGTCAGAGGCTCCGCGTCGGGGTCGGGCTGCGCGAGCGCGGAGTCGTCCTCGTCGGCCGGTGCGGCCAGGGCGTCACGGGTGCGTAGCGCGTCGTAGCGTGCGGCTGCGGCCAGCAGCGTGAACCGGCGTTCCAGCTCGTCAGGAGTAGACATGGGTCCAGTATTTCGTCAGGCTGCCTTGACGTCAAGGTAGCCTGACGTATCGGGACTCCAGCCCTGACCGGCTCCGGCGGGACGCGATCGGCGTCGGCCGAACGCCTCCAGCGGCATCGTGGCCGCCCACGGTGTTCTCGATCACCGAGCTTTCCTCATCATGCGTTTCCACAGCTCAGCAGAGCGCCCCTGAAGCCCGCTCGCACCCGGGACCGTTCAGCGCCTCACGACGCATCGGAACCCTTCCCTGACCAGGATGCAAAAAGGCGCCATGACACCCGCGTTCCCGCCATGACACGGCTGCTCGTCGGCTACGCGGCCGATGGGGATGAACATGCTCTCCACAATGCCCGATCTTCCCGGTACACACCGGTTCCGAGCGGCTATGGTGCGTCGTACCCGATTTGATCTAGGTGGCAGGAGCGTGCGGTGGTGAACGGGGGGAGCCCGACTGGGCGCATGTGGCCAGATCCCTGGTCAAGGTCCTGGCCGTCACCGTGGCGCTGTTCCTGGCCCTCAGCGCGGTCGACCGGACGCTGTGGCTGTTCATCGACTTCGACGACGAGCGGACGGCTCGGGTGTACGGCACGGCCGCCCGCGTCGCGAACCCGGACAAGCGCCTGTTCTACGGTTACGGCGATGGCGGGGGGCTGCTGGAGACGACCTACATGCTGTGGGGGGAACCGCGCCGGGCCGGTCCCGGCGAGGGGGAGACGAAGTACGAGATCGTGGAGAACCTGTTCGGCGCCGTCCGGGCCCCCTCCCTCGACGGGCCGTCGGGCAGTCTGGGCGACGCGATCGATTCCGTGCAGGCGGATCCCAGTGTCGGCATGGGGCCGGCGGAGACGGCCCGGAAGACCATCGACGGACTCCCCCCCGACGCTCGACGCCGTCGCGGTCGTTGAGTTCGCGCACCCGATGACCACCGATCGGCTTGTCGCCTTCAAGCGGAGGCACAAACTCTGCGGAGAGGGAAGCGTCTCCTACATCTACTCCCCGTCCTACTACGACGACTCCAGCGGCGATCCCCCGTTGAACGCGGTCGTCTGGAACCGCGGCATGACCAAGGAGAACAGCTGGGAGGAAGTCGACTATCAGTGCGAGACCGAGCCCGAAGCGGCGTTGGCGGAGTTCCGCAGGTGGGTCGGACTGCTTGGCGAAGGGGACGACCTCGACGAGTTCGGGCTGAGCCACGGTTGGCTCGCGGGGGCGGCCGAGGAGGGCGTCGTGTACGGGCTCGTCGTCGACCACTGGAAACTCGCCGACCTGCGCGAGCTCCTCGACGACCCGGAGGTGCGGACCGTTGACCTCGCCGACGTCGCCTTCGACCTCGGCTAGATCGGGTACCGCTCTTCGGCGGGCTCGGCAGCGTGGATGCGAACCCCGGCCCCTTGACCTCGACCTGCCCTCGCTGTGCTCTTCATCAGGCGCGGCACCGCGTCTTTCGACGGTGGCCGGATTCCAGGACGGCTCCCGGACTCTGGACGCTCGTACGGCGGAGACGGCTCACGCGTAGACGTCGACGCCGAGTTTGAGCGCGACGAGCAGGCCGCAGGTGGCGGTGCCGAGGCGGAGGGCGCGGCCGGGCAGGCGGCGGGCGATCACCGGACCGAGCCGCCCGCCCAGCAGGAAGCCCAGGGCGAGGGGCACCACCGCCGACCACTGCACCGGCCCGAAGAGGGCGAAGCCGATCGCCGCCACCCCGTTGGCCAGGGCGGACACGACATTCTTCAGAGCGTTGATCTTGACGGGTGGCTGGTCGAGCACGGCCGAGAGCACCGCGAACATGAGAACCCCGCCGGCTGCCCCGAAGTAGCCGATGTAGATCGCGACGGCGAACATGGCGGCGCGCGCCTTCCACCCGTCCTCGCCGCCGTACCCCGTCATCGTGTTCGGCGGGCGGAGCAGCAGCAGCGAGGCGAAGGCGATCAGCCAGGGCGCGATCGCCTCGAACGTGGTGGACGGGGTCACCAGCAGCAGTCCGGCCCCCACCGCCCCGCCGAGCAGGGTCATCGTGCCGAGTCGCAGGACCCTTGCCCCCTGTCCGGCCAGCTCCGGCCGCGACCCGAACGCCGCCCCCACCCCGTTGAACGTCAGCGCGACCGTGTTCGTCACGTTCGCGGTCACCGGCGGCAGGCCGAACGCCAGCAGCACCGGGTAGGAGATGATCGAGGCCAGGCTCACCACCGTGCCGACCACCCCGGCCAGCATTCCGGCTCCGAACAGACCCAGCACCTCAGCGACGTTCACGGGGGGACAGCCAATCACACATCCCGACCCGGCGCGGTCCCCGGTCCACCGGCCACGGACGCTCGCCGGATACCTCAACGGACCTCGCAAAGGGCAAGGGCGGCGGACACGACAAACCAGCGCATCCGGCTCACCCGTTCCTATGACCAGGCTTCACCTCTTCGCGCGTACGCGCGGAGCGGTCACGTCCCTCTGTGCCCCAGGTACCTTCCGATGTGGAGGCAGGCACCGCACGGGACGTACGCGCGGAGCGGTCACGTCCGGCCGGGCTCGCTCGGAGGACCGGCTGAGATCGGGTTTTCAAAGGGAACCTGACCTCGTCCAGCCGATCGAATGACCGTTCATCGGGCACAGCCACCAGGTGAACAGCAGACGGGAGGAGCCCGGCGCGTTGCGGGTGTGGCCACCGCCGGTGGGTCCCGTGGCGACGCGCGCGTCGAGGACGATGGGCGCGCTGGGCGCGGTGTCGCTGGCCGCGATGGTGGTGGCACAGGTCGCCTCGGGGCTGCAGCCTCGGCCGATCGCGCTGACCGGTGTGGTCGTCCTGCTGCTGGTGACGAGCGCGCTGGCCTTCGCCTCGGTGACCCACTCCTCCGCCGGGGCCGTGGTGGCGTTCAGCGCCGTGGTCGCGATCGGGTACGCCGCTGAGTGGGTCGGGACCAGGACGGGGCTGCCGTTCGGCGACTACCACTACACCGGCGTCCTCCAGCCGGTGCTCGGCGGGGTACCGGTGATCGTGGCGCTGGCCTGGGGTGGCATGGGCCTGCCGGCCCACGCGGTGGCCGCCGCGATCGCACCCGGCAGCCGGGCCGCACGGGTCGTGCTGGGAGCGCTCGCGCTCACCGCCTGGGACGTGTTCCTGGACCCGCAGATGACCCGGCTGGGCCTGTGGATCTGGCAGGCCCCCGGCCCCTACCGGGGCATCCCCCTCGGTAACTTCGCCGGCTGGCTCGTCGTCTCGCTGCTGGTCATGGTCCTGATCGAGCGCCTCGTGCCCGAGCCCGCGGCGTGGAGCGCCGGACTGGTGTCGATATACACGGCGATGGCGGTCATGGAGACCGTCGGTTTCGCGGCGGTCTTCGACCCGCCGGATCCGCTGGTCGCCGTCGCGGGAGGGACGTGCATGGGCCTGTTCGTCCTGCTCAGCTGGGGACGCGGATGCCGGAGGTGACGGTGATCGGGGGCGGCGTCGGGGGCATGGTCTGCGCCCTGCTGCTGGCCCGGGAGGGACACCGGGTGCGCCTGTACGAGCGGCTCCCCCGCCTCGGCGGCAAGCTCGCCGAGCACACCAGGGACGGCTTCACCTTCTCCCTCGGTCCCTCCCTGCTGACCCTGCCCGGCCTCTTCGCCGATCTCGGGCTGGAGCTCGACCTCGTCGAGCTCGACGAGCTGTGCCGCTACCTCTTCGCCGACGGTTCGACGCTGGCGGCGTACCGTGACCCGGCCAGGATGGCCGCCGAGGTCGACCGGCTCGCTCCCGGCGAGGGCCGAAACTGGCTGGCCTTCCACGACTGGGCACGGGGCTGCTTCGAGGCGTCGCGCCGTACCTTCTTCACCGGACCGCTCATCCGCCCACCCACCGAGGCCCGCCTGCCCGACCTGCTGGCGGTCGCCCCCGGCAGGACCCTGCACGGCCTGGCCCGCCGTTTCTTCACCGATCCGCGGCTGTGGCAGTACGTCGACCGCTACGCGACGTACGCGGGTTCCAGCCCGTACCTGGCCCCGGCCGCGCTGGGGTGCATCCCGGCGATCGAGCACGGCGAGGGCGGCTGGTACGTCTCCGGAGGGCTGCCCCGCATCGCCGACGCCCTTGCCCTGATGCTGGAGAAGACCGGGGTGGAGATCGTCCTGGGCGCCGAGGTGGCGCGGGTGCTCGCCGACGGCGAACGGGTCCGGGGGGTGCGGCTCGCCTCCGGAGAGCGCGAACGCGCCGACATCGTGGTCGCCAACACCGACGCGGCCGCGCTGTACGGGCGGCTGCTTCCCGACCGGCGGCGGCTGCGGCGCATCGCCGAACTCGGCACCTCCTCCTCGGTGTTCCTGCTGCTGGCCGGGGTGGACGGCAGGACCGAAGGGCTGGCGCACCACTCGATCGTCTTCTCCGCCGACTACGCGCGGGAGTTCTCCGACATCTTCCGGCGGCGCAGGCCGCCCGAGGATCCCACCGTCTACATCGGCTGCTCGGCCGTGGACGATCCGTCACAGGCTCCGCGGGGCGCGGAGAACCAGGTGATGCTGGTCAACGTCCCGGCCCGCGACCCCGACCGGTGGCCGATGTCACCCGAGGCGTACCGGGACCTGGTGCTGGAGCGGCTGGCCCGCCGGGGACACGACCTGTCCGGGCGGCTGCGCTTCGTCGACCTGTTCACCCCCGCCGACCTGCGCGACCGCTACGGCGCGTGGGGCGGCTCGATCTACGGCGCCGCCTGCTCGGGCCGGTTCGCGCCGCTGCGCCGCCCCGGCAACCGGGGGCCTCGGCGCGGCCTGTACCTGGTGGGCGGCTCGGCACATCCCGGCGGCGGGCTGCCGCTGGTCACGATGGGCGCCCGCATCGTCGCCTCGCTCGTCGAGCAGGACTTCCCCACCGGTTCCTCCCGCCTGACCACCACCGGAGGCCGCGGACCCGAAACCGCCCGGTGAACCATCCGCCCGAGACCGTGGAGGTGTCGCGATGAGAGCGCTGACCGTGCTGCAGGCCGCCGCCGCGCTGGCGGTGGCGGTGCGCCTGGCCCGGGGGCGGCACCGCCTGCCCGCGCTGAACCCCGTGCCGGCCGACGCGCCGGCCCACGCGTCGACCTCGACGAGGACGGCGAGGACGGCGCCACCGCGCGTCTCGGTGGTGATCCCCGCCCGCGACGAGGAGACCCGCCTCGGCCCCTGCCTGTCGGCGGTGCTCGCCGATCCGGCCGTCGCGGAGGTCGTCGTCGTCGACGACGAGTCACTCGACGGCACGGCGGAACTGGCCTCCCGGCTCGGCGCGAAGGTCCTCATCGGAGCGCCGCTTCCCGAAGGCTGGGTGGGCAAGCAGTGGGCCCTGAAGCAGGGGGTCGAGGCGGCGGTGGGCGAGGTCGTGGTGACCCTGGACGCGGACGCCCGGCCCGCGCCGGGACTGATCGGCGCGCTCGCGACGGTGCTGGACGGCTACGACCTGGTGAGCGTGGGCCCCAGGTACATGTGCGAGGGGACAGCCGAGCAGGCGCTGCACGCCTCGTTCCTGGCGACGCTGGTCTACCGCTTCGGCCCGATCGGGCCGCCCACTCCCCCGGCTCCGCACCGTGCGGTGGCCAACGGCCAGTGCATGGCCTTCCGCCGTACGGCGATGCTGAACGTCGACGGGTTCGCGCGGGTCCGCGGGCACCTGGCCGACGACGTGGCGCTGGCCAGGACGCTGGCGGCCCGGGGGTGGGCAGTGGGATTCCTGGAGGCCGGGAACCTGCTGGAGGTCGACATGCACGATTCGGCCGCCGGGGTGTGGCGGGAGTGGGGGCGGTCGCTGTCGCTGCGCGACGTCACCGGGCCCGGCTGGCAGGCCGCCGACCTGGCCGTGGTCTGGCTGGCCACCGCGCTGCCCGTGCTGCGGCTGGCGAGCGGCAGGACCACCCGGCTCGACCTGGGCCTGCTGGCCGTACGGCTGCTGCTGGCCGGCGCGCTGCGCGGCAGCTACACGCGGCCGGGTCCCGGTGTGCTGCTCTCCCCGCTGCTGGACCCGCTGGCGGCGCTGCGGCTGACGCAGACCACGTTGCGCCCGGCACGCGGCTGGCGGGGCCGTGTCTACCCGGCCGCCACGACGGGCGTCCGCCTCGGCCGGGTCACGACGTACGGACGATCGGCCCGGGCGACGGCGGACGGGCGAACGGGCCGGGTCACGACGGGCGGGAAGCCCATGCCGCCTGACCGAACCGCAGCCCGACGAGGCACATGAGCAGGCCGGTCCCGATCACGTGCGTGACCGGCGCGAAGAACAGCTGGAACAGCGGGATGCCGAAGACACCGACCCTCGCCCCGATCGCGAAGGACCGGGTCACCACGACGGCTGTGACCAGGGTGGCGACACCGAGCAGGAAACCGGGTGGGCAGATGACGGCGAAGCCTCCGGCGAGGGCCAGGATCGACCGTCCGCCCCTGAAGGCGGCGAAGAGCGGCCAGGCGTGCCCGACCATGGCGGCGGCCACCGCCAGGTACACGGCCGGCACGCTGTCGCCACGCACCCCGCCGGGCCAGGCGGGGGGCGTGCCACAGGCCACCAGGGCGAGCAGCCCGGCGAGGGTGCCCTTGAGCGTGTCACCCGCGAAGACCGGCACGGCGGCCCGCCAGCCGATCCGCTCCCTGACGTTCCAGAAGCCGGGGTTGCGGTCACCGACCTCGCGGGGGTCGAACCCGTGCGCGCGGGCCACCAGCACGGCGACCGGCACGGACCCGAGAAGGTAGCCGCCGATGACCGAGACGAGCAACGGGCCCATCGTTTCCTTCCATCTCACGAGATACCCGGATCTGGGTGCCATGCGGCACATGGCGTTCGACCGGCCGGTGCTGGGGCGCACGCCGGGGCTGGCGTTCTGGCGGCTGCTCGGCTCCGGCCGCGGGGCGTCGACGAGCGCGGGGGCGGACCTGCGCCGCTGGGCACTGCTGGCGGTGTGGCGCGAGGAGCGTGCCCTGGACGGCTTTCTGAGCGACTCCCCGGTGGCGGCGCGCTGGCGACGCGAGGCACGGGAGTCCTGGCAGGTGCGGCTGGCTCCGCTGACCTCGCGCGGCAGGTGGGACGGGGTGGACCCGTTCGGCCCCCTCCTGCGGAACACCCGGGAACGCGCCCCCTGCGGCCCGGTCGCCGTGCTGACCCGCGCGTCGATCCGGCCCCGTCGCCTGGTGGCGTTCTACCGCTCGGTCCCCGGCGTGGACCGCCTCCTGGCCGAGCAGGACGGCTGCCTGGCCTCGGTCGGCGTCGGCGAGTGGCCGCTGGCCCGCCAGGGCACGTTCTCGCTCTGGCGTGACGCCGCCGCGGTACGGGACTTCGCCCACCGGGGCCGGGCACACCGGCAGGTGATCGGCAGGACGCGCGCGCAGGACTGGTACTCCGAGGAGCTGTTCGCCCGTTTCTCCCCCTACGCGAGCGAGGGCACCTGGGACGGCGCCGACCCGCTGGCCTGACCTCGGCGCCGAGGTCACACCGGTTCGGCTCCGTCGCCCCGCCGCGACGAGACTCCGCCGCGCCGCTCAACGGGCGGCCTCCGGGGTGAGCCGGTCCGCGAACCGGGTGACGACCCCGCCCTCGGCGAGATCGTGCGCCACCGCGCAGGCGCGCGCGATCGTCGCCGCCCGCGAGGAACCGTGCGCGACGACGACGGTGCCGATCAGACCGAGCAGCGCCGCCCCGCCGTGGGCCTCCGGGGCGTAGCGGCGGGCCACCGCCCGCAACTCCTCGGCTCCGGCGGCCCCGGAACGCGCCACCAGCGTCAGCGCGGCCCGCACCGAACCCTCGACGTTCTTGAGCACCACGTTCCCGGTGAAACCGTCGGTGACGATCACGTCGACGGTGCCCGCGAGCACGTCGTGTCCCTCCACGTTGCCGCAGAAGCGCAACGGCAGCCCGGCGAGCAGCTCACCGGCACTGCGGGTCAGCCGGTTGCCCTTGCCGGGTTCCGAGCCGATCGACAACAGGCCCACCGACGGATCGGCGACCTCCAGCACGAGCTGGGCGTAGGAGGCGCCGAGCAGCGCGAACTGGGCGATCATCTCCGGGATGGGGTCGGAGGTCGCCCCGACGTCGATCAGCACGGTCGCGCCGCCGGTGACCGAGGGCAGTGCGATGGCCAGGGCGGGCCGCAGGACGCCCGGGGCGCGCCCGATGCCGTGGATGGCGCACGAGACGACCGCGCCCGTGGAACCGGCCGACACGAACGCCGACGCCTCCTTCCGCCGTACGAGGTCGCAGCCGACCGTCAGGCTGGTCGTGGTGGAGAAGACCGCTCCCGCGCCCCGCTCGGTCATCGGGACGACGTCCTCGGCGTGCACCACGCCGATCTCGCCGACGGCGCCGTGGCGGGTGAGCTCGGCGCGGACGGCGCCGGAGTGGCCCACGAGCACCACGGGGATTCCGAGCTCGCGCCGGGCCACGACCGCCCCGGCGACCGTCTCGCCCGGTCCGTGGTCTCCGCCCATCGCGTCGACGGCCACAGGCTCCGACATCACACCCTCCCGACGACAGCATTGGACGACCTCGTGCCGGCCCCGCCCGGCCGGTTCACGGCACCTCGGCGATCAGCCGGCGTTCGGCGCGGCCGGCCGCGGACGCCGCGAGCAGGTGCCGCGTGAAGATCGCCAGTCTCCTCCGCCCGGGTACGGCCGCCCTGCCGCCGAGGACGTCGTGGCCCGCGGCCTCGATCCGGTCGAGGATGCCGCCGTACAGCTGGAAGGCCGCGCGGACGCACGGCCGGGAGGAGGGGGTCAGCATGCCGATCCCCTCGCCGGCCCGCGCGTAGTGACCCCTGGCCCGCCGGATCTGGAAGGCCAGCAGCTCGCGCAGGGCCGGGGTGGGAGCGTCGCGCCCCAGGTCGGCCACCTCCACTCCGAACCTGTCCAGGTCCTCCAGCGGGAGGTAGACCCGGCCGCGTTCCAGGTCCTCGGCCACGTCGCGCAGGAAGTTGGTCAGCTGGAAGGCCAGCCCCAGCTGGCGGGCCGGCTCACAGGCCTTGTCCCGCATGCCCGGCAGCGGTTCGAGGACGGGCAGCATCATCGTGCCGATCACCGCGGCCGAACCCTCCATGTAGGCGAGCAGGTCGTCGTAGGTTTCGTAGCGGGCCACGGTCAGGTCGGCCCGCATCGAGCGCAGGAACGCCGCCACGTCGCCGTGATCGATGCCGAAGGAGCGCATGGTCTGCGTGAACGCGGGGAGCACCGGGTCGTCGGTGGTGCCACCCTCCAGCGTGACGGCCAGTCGCGCGGCCAGGCCGTCGAGTGCCCTTGCCCTGTCGCCGGTCATCGTGAAGGAGTCCACGATCTCGTCGGCGTAGCGGGCGAAGCCGTACAGGGCGTGCACGTGCGGCCGTTTCCAGGCGGGCAGCAGCAGGGTGGCCAGGTAGTAGGAGCGACCGTGACGGGCGTTGAGCCTGCGGCAGAGTTCGTAACTCGCGGTCAGGGTCATCGGGAGGTCTCCAGTACGCGTTCCGCGGCGAGCCTGCCGGAGATCAGCACCGGGGGCACCCCCACCCCCGGCGCGGTGTACATACCGGCGAAGTGCAGTCCCGGGACACGCCGGGACACTCCCGCCGGCCGGAACCAGGCGGTCTGGGTGAAACGGTGGTCCAGGGCGAACGGGGTGCCGGCCGAGTGGCCGAGCCGCGCCCAGGCGGGCGGGTCGAGGGTGAGCCTCGGCGCGCGGGACAGGTCGCCGTAGCCGAGGTCGGCGAGCCTCGCCAGCAGCCGGTCCGCCAACTCCGGGGTGAGCCGGTCCCAGTCGGCGCCGCCGTGCAGGTTGGCGGTCGGCTCCAGCACGGTGAGGGTGGCGTGGCCGGTCGGAGCGGCGTCTGTGTCGGACTCCGGATAGGTGACCAGCAGGTTCGGATCGGGTTGTGGCCGTCCGGCCCGCAGCGCGGCGAAGGTGGCGTCCCACTCCCTGCCGAAGTGCAGGGTGTGGTGCGCCTGCCCGGTGAGCCTCCGGTCCAGGCCGAAGTGCAGGACCAGGCAGGAGGGCGAGTAGCGGGGGCGGCGGAGCCGCCAGTCGCCCGCCTCCTCGGGAAGCAGCCCGGTATGAGCCCGGGGCAGGTCACAGGCGACCACGACGTTCCCCGCCGCAAGGCGCTCCCCGGTGTCGAGCCGCACCCCGCGGACACCCGAGGACCCGGTCTCGACCCTGATGGCGCGCACCCCGTACCTGATCCGCGCGCCCGCCCTCTCGGCCAGCGCGGCCAGGGCCCGCGGGATGGCCCGCATGCCGCCGTGTCGTGGGAAGAAGACGCCGCCGACGGTGTCCATGTGGGCGATGACCGCGTAGATCCCCAGCGCCCTGCGCGGCGGCAGGCCCACGTACAGGGCTTGGAAGGTGTGCGCCTTGACCAGCCGGTGGTCGGTGAGGTGGCTTCTGACCAGGGAGTCCAGGCTGCGGAAGCCGCCCAGGGCCGCCAGGCGGGCCAGGACGCGCGGCCGGGCGAGGTCGCGCAGCCGCGTCATGTCGCGGTCTATGAACGCGGGCCACTCGGCTTCGAAGAGCTCGCCGAGCCGGATGCGGAAGCGCCGGTACCTGTCGGCCTCCGCGGTTCCGCACAGCGCGCGCACCTGCTCGACCATGGCGTCCTCGCCCGCCACCACGTCCAGGTGGGAGCCGTCGTGGTAACGCAGCCGGTAGTACGGGTCCAGCCGCCGCAGCGGGAGCAGGCTCTCCATGTCCTGCCCGGCCGCGGTGAAGACGTCGGCGAGGACCTCGGGCATGGTCAGCACGGAGGGGCCGGTGTCGAAACGGTACTCGCCGACGGCGGCCGTACCGCAGCAGCCGCCGGGCGCTTGGCCGGCTTCCACGATCGTGACGTCCCGCCCTGCGGCGGCCAGCCGGACCGCGGCGGCCAGGCCGCCGAGACCCGCGCCGATCACCACGACATGGCGCACGCGCTCCTCCTCGTCACCAGGTCCGCGGGGTCCGCGCGTACGCGTTCGGATGCGTCCGTCCGACGGCGGGCGCACGGCCCATGATCAATGGTGTCGGACGACCCATCCCCGGGCCGGGCTGCGGATAAATCAACCCGTCGCGCAAGAAGACGTAAAGACGGCGCCGGCTCCCCCGCCCTTTCGGGACCGGGGAGCCGAGGCGCGGTGAGCTGCCGCCGGTCGTCCCGCACGGACGACCGGCGGACGGCGCCCGGCCCGCGGGAGCGCGGACGAAGGTCAGAGGTCGAGCAGCCGCATCGCCTGCTCGCGCATCTCGACCTTGCGGATCTTGCCCGTCACCGTCATGGGGAACCCGTCGACCAGATGGACGTAGCGGGGCACCTTGTAGTGGGCGAGCCGCCCGGCGCAGAAGTCCCTGACCGCCTCGGCCGTCAGCGGGACGGCCCCCGGCCGCATGACGATCCAGGCCATCAGCTCCTCTCCGTACTTGGGGTCGGGGACACCGATCACCTGGACGTCGTCGATGTCCGGATGACCGTGCAGGAACTCCTCCAGCTCGCGGGGATAGACGTTCTCACCGCCCCTGATCACCATGTCCTTGATGCGTCCGACCACGTTGACGTAGCCGTCGTCGTCCATGGTGGCCAGGTCGCCGGTGTGCATCCAGCGGGCTGCGTCGATCGCCTCGGCGGTCCTGGCGGGCTCGTCCCAGTAACCGAGCATCACCGAGTAGCCGCGGGTGCACAGCTCGCCGGGCTCACCGCGCGGGACGGTCAGGCCGCTCTCCGGGTGGACGATCTTGACCTCGATGTGCGGCATCACCCGGCCGACCGTCTCGGTGCGGCGGGCCAGATCGTCGTCGGCCCTCGTCATCGTGGACACCGGCGAGGTCTCCGTCATCCCGTAGCAGATCGCCACCTCGCGCATGTTCATCTCGGTGACCACCCGCTTCATGATCTCCACCGGGCAGGGCGAGCCCGCCATGATCCCGGTACGCAGGCTCGACAGGTCGTACTCGGCGCGGCCGAGCTCGCCGAGCTCGGCGATGAACATGGTCGGCACCCCGTACAGGGAGGTGCAGCGCTCCCGCTCCACGGCCCGCAGGGTGGCGGCGGGGTCGAAGCCCGGCGCGGGGATGACGACGCAGGCCCCGTGGGAGGTCGCCCCGAGGTTGCCCATGACCATTCCGAAGCAGTGGTAGAAGGGCACCGGCAGGCAGACCCTGTCGGTCTCGTCGTAGCCGACCAGCTCACCGACGAAGTAGCCGTTGTTGAGGATGTTGTGGTGCGACAGGGTCGCGCCCTTGGGGAAGCCGGTGGTGCCCGAGGTGTACTGGATGTTGATCGGGTCGTCGAAGGTCAGCGAGGCCATGCGCTCGCGCAGGCTCTCGGGGCCGACGTCCGTGGCCCCGGCCAGCAGGCGGTGCCAGCTCTCCTCGCCGATGTAGGCGACGTCGGCGAACCCGATCCCGGTGACCATCGCGCGGTAGTCGCTCGTCTTGTGGCTCACCGCGCTGATCAGCAGCCGCATTCCGGACTGGCGGACGACGTAGTCGAGTTCGTGCCCGCGGTAGGCGGGGTTGACGTTGACCAGAATCGCGCCGACCTTCGCGGTGGCGTACTGGACGATCACCCATTCGGCGCAGTTGGGCGACCAGATCCCGACCCGGTCCCCCTTGGCGACACCCCGGGCGATCAGGGCTCTGGCCAGCCGGTCGACGTCGGCGTTCAGCTCGGCGTAGGTCCAGCGGCGCTCGCCCGGCAGGTCGACCAGGGCCTCCCGGTCACCGAAGCGGGCCACGATCCGCTCGAAGTTCTCCCCGATGGTCTCGCCGAGGAGGGGGGCGCCCGAGACGGCGCATGAGTAGGACAGCATGTGGGAAACCTCCGGTCGCTGAGTAACAAGGTGCACGCCGCTCACGGCTCCCGCAAGAGGTGCCGCTGCGGTCGCAGCGGATCGTCGGCGACCTCCGACTCGGTATCGAAGATCATTACTTGCCTGCGGGAGCGGTCGTAGCCGGGCCGTCCCGGGTCGCCGTCGCGGGCGAACCGCCCCCAGGCGCCGTGCATCGCCTCGGCGAGCGCCCTCGGGGGCCGCTGCCCCGCCGTACGCCCGGCGCGTCCAGCGCGCCGAAGGCGAAGGGCAGGTCGATGTTGCAGGTCGCCGTCCACGACGGGCTGGATCGGTACCGTCCCGTCGAGGTGGCCCCTGACCAGGCCGGAGGGGGTTCGCACGATCATCTGGGGTTCCATCCCTCGGTGCCCTCGACGATGCGGATCGCCGCGCGGGTCAGCGGCACCAGGCTCGCCTCGTCGACCTTGTCGAGGGTGTCGGCGGAATCGAACAGGTACATGGGGGCCGCGAGGAAGTGCACCAGTGGCACCCCTTCCGGGTGGAAGAAGGCGCCATCGGTCGGCGGCATCGGCGAGAACACGTCGGGCGGCAGCACGAACGACCTGCGCAGGTCCTCGGCGACCAGCGCCCGCTCGACGAGCCGCTCCAGCTCGGGGCGCCGGGTGGTGAACCACCAGCGCGGTTCGGGGGCACCGGTGGGCACCAGTGTCCCGCCCTCCGCGCGGCACTCGCGGGCCGCGTGCTCCAGGTGGACCTGGAGCACGACCCGGTCCAGCAGAGCACGGTTCTCCTCGATGAACGCCCGGGTGCCCGCCGCGTGCGCCATGTGCCCGGCGGTCAGCAGGAAGAGCAGGTTGTGCGGCCTGTCCTCCTCCGGCACCCGCGACCAGTGCCTGGCGGCTGCCAGCACCAGCGCGACACCGGAGGCGTCCTCCACCGCGGAGGCCCAGGGGGCGTCGTGGTGCGAGGCGACGATCACCCAGCCGTCGCCCCGCCCGGGCAGGGTGGCGATCACGTTGTGCGAGGTCGCGGTCGCGGTCTCCGACTCCACGGACAGCCTGCCGGCGCAGGGCCCCTCGTCCATCAGCGCCAGCACCCGCCGCGAGTCGGCCGCCGACAACCAGACCGCGGGTACGGGCCGGTGCACCGCGTCGTAGGGCACGTAGTAGTCGCGTGTCTCCCACGGGACGCCGGTCAGCGCCCCGACGTACCCGGCCGCCCCCGAGGTGACCGCCCCGTCGAGGTCCTCCAGGTAGCCGGGCGCGAACGGCAGCGTCTGCACCAGGCCGTCGAAGTCGCCGTCGGGGTCGTGCACGGCGGTGGCGATCCCCCGTACCAGGGCCTGGGGCAGTTCGGCGAAGGTGTGCTCGCGCACCGCGATGCGACCGGGGGCCGCCGACCGGGTGAGCGGCGCGGTCACCGTCGCCTTCGGGGTGGTGTACGGCAGGGCGAACGCCTCCACCTCGACGGCGCGGGGCGGATCGGCGTCCAGGTGGGCGCGGAGCGTGGCGGTGACAGGGTGCCAGGTGGGCACCTCGACCGGCGCGAGGCGCACGTCGAGCCCGAAACCCGCCAGCAGCCCGGCCGCCCACCTCTCCGTCCACGCGTCGGCGGGGTATCCGGGACGCCGGATCCCCCTGGCCGTGATCGTCTCGATCCACGCCATGATCTCGGCGGTGTCCGGGACCGTCACTTGACCCCTCCGAAGGTGAGCCCCGCCACGTAGTAGCGCTGCAGCCCGGCCAGCAGCAGGAACGGCGGCACGGCGGTGACCAGGGCGGCGGCGGTCATGAGGTGGTAGTTGAAACCGTGCTCGCTCTGGAAGTTGGCCAGTCCCACGGGCAGCGACCACAGTGCGGGGTCGTTGGCGACGATGAGCGGCCAGAGCAGGTTGTCCCACTGGGCGAGGAAGTGGATGAGGAAGAGCGTCACCAGCGCCGGCCGCAGCAGCGGGAGCGCCACCCGGAGGAAGATGCGCAGCTCCCCCGCCCCGTCGACGCGCGCCGCGAAGATCAGCTCTTTGGGGACGCCGAGGGCGAACTGGCGGACCAGGAAGACGCCGAAGGCACTGATCATGCCGGGGACGATCACTCCCTGGAGGGTGTTCACCCAGCCCAGCTCCTTGACGATCAGGAACACCGGAATGATCATGACCATCGGGGCGAGCGCGAGCGTGCCGACCACGAGCGCGAACAGCACGCGCCTGCCGGGAAAGGACAGCTGGGCCAGGGCGTAGCCCGCGGCCGAGGAGAAGAGCACGTCCATCGCCCCGCTGCCGACGCAGTAGATCACGCTGTTGCGGAAGTAGACGGGGAAACCCTCGCCCGCGAACAACTCGGCGAGGTTCTCCGGCAGGTGGAAGCCGTTGAAGACCAGCCCGCCGAGATCGGTGTCGTCGGGAGCGGAGGCGACCACGAGCATCACGTAGATCGGCAGCAGCATCGCGCCCACGGCGCTCAGCAGCCAGACGGTCCGAAGCACCCTCATTCGTCCCCACCCCGCAGGAAGCCGAACTGGACGATCGAGACGACCAGCATCGCGACCAGCAGCATCATGGCCAGCGCGGAGGCGTAGCCCATGTGCTCGTAGGGGAAGGCGTTGGCCCAGATGTAGTAGGGCAGTACCTGGGTGGCGTCGGCCGGACCGCCGCCGGTGAGCAGGAAGGCGGGCACGAAGGCCTGCATCGATCCGGCGACGGAGATGACCAGCACGAACAGCAGGGTCCTGCGGAGCAGCGGGACGGTGATCCTGCGGAACGTGGTGACGGGCCCGGCACCGTCGATCGCCGCGGCCTCGTAGACCTCCCGGGGCAGCGCCTGCAACCCGGCCGTCAGGATGATGACGAACAACCCCAGGCTCTTCCAGACGACCATGACGACCAGCGCCCAGATCGCCAGATCCGAGCTGGTCAGCCACGACTGCGGCTCGATGCCGACGGCGCCGAGCAGCGTGTTCGCCAGACCCCGGTCGGAGTAGATGATGACCCACACCATCGACGTCGCGGCCAGCGGCATCACCGCGGGCACCAGGACCAGCGAGCGGAGCACGCGGTTGAGGCGGCCGGGCCCGCTGAGCGGCACCGCGACGAGCAGCGCGAGCAGGATGGTCGGCAGGACCGTGCAGACCGTGTAGACGACGGTGATCCACGCCGAGTTCCAGACCCCGGGGTCCTGGAGCATCCGCGCGTAGTTGTCCAGCCCGATCCACCTTGGGACGCCGGCCATCTCGTAGTCGGTGAAGCTGAGGTACACGGCACCGCAGAACGGCACGAGCCAGAAGACGACGAAGAAGACGGCCACCGGGATCGTCAGCACGATCCCGGCCCCCGCCTCCCGGCGCGACCTGCCGCGCCCGTCCTTCCCCGGCCTCGGCGAGGCCGCGGGCACGGGTACCTCGACGCTCTTCGTGGTCAGGGTCATCGGGCCTCCCGGCGCGACCTGCCGCGCCCGTCCTTCCCCGGCCTCGGCGAGGCCGCGGGCACGGCCGCCTCGGCGGTCTTTGCGGCCAGGGTCATCGGGTGCTCACCACGTCACTTCGGCCCCTGTGCAGCCGGCCCGGACGGCCGGCCAGACGGTCCGGGCGCTCGGTGTCCACGTTCACAGTGCGAGCCGTACGGTGGCGTCGAAGTCCTTGGCCGCCTGGGCGGGCGTGGAGCGGCCGTGGGCCACGGCGTCGCAGGCGCTGGAGGCCGCCTTGGCGAGCTCCAGCGCGGCGGGGACGGCCGGGCCGAAGTCGGCGTCGGGGATGCCGGAGGCCGCGATCCCCATCAGTTCGGAGGTGCCGCGCGGCCCGGCGTCCCGCCAGCCGGTGGCCGGGATGACGATCCCGTTCTCCAGGTTGGCCGTGACCGACTCCCGCCCCTGGAGGTAGTTGATCAGGTGCCAGGCGGTGAAGCCGTTCTTCGACGCGGCGGCGACGCCCCAGCCCCACGTGTAGGCGGGCACGACGGCCCTGCCGCCCGCCCAGCGGGGCATGGGCGCCACGCCGTAGTCCTTGCCCGGCTTGAGGGTGTCCTCGCCGAGCCGCTCCAGCGCGGGACCGAGGAAGGCCCCGCTGACGACCATGGCGGCCTCACCCGAGTAGAACAGCCCGAGCGCGCCGAGCGGGTTGGAGAGCCTGGGATTGCCGATCCCGGCGAAGTACTCCAGGGCCCGGATGCCGTGCTCGGTGTCGAGGGAGGCACGGGTGCCGTCGGCGCTGACCAGTTCGCCGCCGCCGCCCTTGATGAGCGCGGTCAGCGTCATCAGCGCCCACTGCGGGTCGCCGTAGAGCCACTGCAGGCCCACCCGCCTACCGTCTGCCGAGGTGAGTCTCCTGCTGTGGTCGGCGACCTCCTCCCAGGTCGCGGGAGGTTTGTCCGGGTCGAGACCGGCCTCCTCGAAGCGGTCCCTGCGGTAGTACAGCATGGCGGGGTTGAGGTCGATCGGCACGCCGTACGCCTGGCCGCGGTAGCTCAGCGGGGCGACCGTCCCCGGCTCGTACCGTCCCAGGACGGCCGCCACGTCCGGCGCGCCGAACGCCCGGGGGTCGATGGGCGCCAGCCGCTTCTTCCCCGCGTGGGAGGGGAAGCTCCAGTTCCCGATCTTGAAGACGTCGGGCGGGGTGCCTCCGCCGAAGGCGGTCAGCAACTTGGCGTCCAGCTGGGCGACGGGCAGGTAGAGGAGCTTGACGTCCACACCGAACTCGTCGATGTAACGGTGCACCAGCTTCTCGAACTGCGGGCCCGTCTCCTGCGAGCCGTGCAGCCAGACGCTGACCTCGCCGTGCGGCCTGCCGTCCTGGACCTGCCGCTCGGGCCGGTCGTCGCCGCAGGCCGCCAGCACGCTGGGCGCGGCCAGGGAGAGCGCGCCGGCCGCGAGCAGCCGGCGCCGTGTCAGATCCGCCATGGCGGTTCTCCTGGGGGGTGATCCCGCACGGCGGGCACCGTGCGGGATGAGGTGGTCACGGAGGGTGCTTGGCGGCCTCGCACCGGCGGGCCGCGTCGGCGTGGTGGTCACGGGAGGTTCTTGGCGACCTGGTTCTGCCAGGCGGTGTTGCCGGTGAACTCGGGGGCACTCCCGGCGAAGGCGCCTCGGGCGTAGGCGTCGTCCTGGAGGCGGTACATCAGCCAGGCCGTCAGGTAGCCGAGGAAGCCGCCGCCGGTGCCCTGGATGTCGTTGTGACCCGCGCCCTTCAGCAGCGCCATGGCCGCCGCCCCGGGCACCTGGTCGTAGTAGCCCCGCAGCGCCGAGGCCGGTGAGATCAGCCAGTCGTTGCTCCCGCTCAGGAACAGGACGGGGCAGGCCAGCTGGGAGACCTGAAACCGGTCGCCGGCCCCCACCCAGAGCTGCGCGGGCAACGCGATCGGCACGGCCGTGGTGACAAGCCCCGCGGAGAGGTTGGCCGCGTTGACCGTGCCACCCGCGCCCTGGGAGTGCCCGGCGGCGCCGACCCTGGTCGCGTCGAGCCTCTGATGGAACGGGCTCGCGGGGTCGGCGTTCCTCGCCACCAGGTATTGCGCGGCGGCGAGCATCTCGGTGCCCGTCCCGGTGGTCGTGTCGGTGGAGGCGATCACGGCGAAGCCCCAGGAGGCGAGCTGGTCGAGCACGCCGGGGTAGAGGGCGGGGGTGGCGTGGGAGCCGTTCCCCCAGGTGACGATCGGGTGCCGGAAGCCACCGGCGCCGAGGTCCACCGGATGGTGCAGCCGGTAGGTTCCCGAGGCGTCGCCCGCGTCGGAGGCGGTGACCGCCCAGGGTCCCCGGACCGCGTAGTGCGACTCGATCGTGCCGGCCGCCATCGCCTGGGTGGTCCGCGACACGAGGCCCGCCGACAGCAGCCCGACCGCCGCCACGCGCAGGACCCGCCGCCGGGACATGCCCTTGTCTTCCATGGTCACCTCACCGATTCTTTGGAGACGTGAACGTCTCCTAACAGAGGGAAGTACGATCTGTGATTGATGTCAAGACAGGATCGGAAGAAAATTCCGGAGGGTGAGCCCCTCCCCCGCGGCCGTCACGGGCTGCCCCCAGAAGTGGTCCGCACCTCGCAGCGCGACCGCCTGATCCAGGCGATGCTGCTGCTGGTCGCGGCCCGGGGGTACGCCGCCACGACCGTGCCCGATGTGATCGCCGCCGCGCGGGTCTCGCGCAACGCCTTCTACGCCAACTTCCACGACAAGGAGGACTGCTTCCTCGCCCTGTGCGAACGGGACCTGCCCGGCGTGGTCGAGACGATCCTGTCCGCGGCCGAGGGCACCGGCCACGACTGGGTCGCCGCCGTCCGCCGGGGCCTGCACGCCTACCTGCGGTGGTGGCAGGACCGTCCCGAGTACGCCCGCGCCTACTTCGTCGAACTCCCCGCGGCGGGCCGGCGGGCGATGGAACAGCGCGACCGCGCCTACCTGCCCTTCCTGGAGATGCTGCGCGCCCTCGCCGCGCGGGCCAGGGCGGAGACCCCCTCCCTGGGGCCGGTCAGGGAGAGGGTGCCCTCCCTGATCGTCTTCGGCGTCACCGAGTTCATCGCCGCTGAGGTGCGCGCGGGGAACGCGCAGCGCCTGTCCGCACTGGAGGAGGACGTGCTGCACTACACGGTCACGCTGCTCGCCGACCACGCGACGGCCGACAGGGCACTCGGCTGACCCGCGGCACCCGCGCCGCGAGGGCACGGGTGCCGCGTCCGGGTCAGGGCATCGCCCGCACCCCCTCCACCTGGACGTTCCAGCCCTCGGGGAAGCCGGGCGCGCACCTGCCGGGGCCGCCGTCCCAGCCCGCCGCCATCAGCGCGACGGCCGCCAGCAGGCCACCGTTGCCCGGCAGGTAGAGCGGCAGGATCCCGGGCCACTGCCGGTTGTGACCCGAGACCAGATGCGCGTTCTTGGGCGCGTCCATCAACAGCGCGTCGACCGCCTTGCCCGGCTCGCCCAGCCTGGCCGCGCACATGGCGAGCATCGGGTAGTCCCAGCCCCAGGTGCTCGGCAGGTCCCAGGTCTCCAGCACGTCGTCGAGGGTGGCCCGCATGGTCTCCGGATCGATCAGCGGCGTCGCCGGAACGAGGCCCAGGGCCCCGGTCATCGAGGGGTGGTCCGTCCTGAGCGTGTACGGCTCCACCGCGATGGCCGCGTAGACGCCGTCCCTGACGCACGGCGCGGCCAGCCCGTCCCGCACCCTCTCCCACTCCGGGTCCCGGGCGAGGCCGAGACGCTCACGCCACCGCTGCGCGGTCTCCAGCCCCCACCACCAGTAGGCCAGCTCGAACGTGGGATTCCTGACCGTCGTCCTGATCTCCGCGTACGACTCCTGCGCCGGGATCAGCGGCGGCCCCAGCACATGGCGGCCGTCCTGCTCGACGGGAAAGGACGCCATGAACTCCGCGGTCTCGAAGACCAGGTCCCGGTAGTCGTGCAGCGCCTCCGGCCGGACCCGGTAGAGGAGTTCGGCGAAGTAGATCGGGTGCGGCTGCTGCCAGATCAGGAACGGCCCGATCGTGCTGGGGCTCTCCCTGCCCTCGGGACCGACCTGCTTGGGCCAGCGGGCCCCGCGATATCCCTGCCCGGCGGCCGTGGCCCGTGCCGCGGGAAGGATGCTCCGGTACCACGGCAGGCTGCGCTCCAGCAGTTCCGGCCTTCCCCACAGCGGGAAGTGCGCCGCGTGCCACCAGTGCATCTCCAGGTGGAACTTGCCGCTCCAGGAGTTGCAGACCAGGCCGGTCTCCTGCGGCGGCAGCGAGCCCGCGCAGTTGACCGCGGTCAGGTACTGCGAGAGGACCACGCGCCGTTCCAGCTCGGGCGCGCGTGGATCCGAGCTGCCCTCGAAGCTCACCGCGCCGCCATCGGTCCAGAAGCGGGCCCAGTGCCGGGCGGCGGCCGCGTGGACCTCCGCGAATCCGGGAAGGCCGGGCCCCGCGGGGTCGAGCCCGAAGGCCACGACGAACTCGGTGGCGCCCTCCAGCCGGTAGCGGTGCTCGGCGATGGGCGTGAGCCGGGCCGGCCCCTGCCAGGCGAGGGCGACGTGGTGGCGGTCGCCGTCCAGTACCCGGGTGAAGTCGCAGCGCGAGGCGCCGACGACGTGGCCGGTGACGTGCCGCTCCGGGCCGTCCCAGTCGGCGGCCACGTTCCAGGCCGCGCAGGCGTATGGGAAGGCGATCGTCACCGCCGCCCCGCCGGTGACGCGCACCGCCAGCAGGTCGCGCCCGGGGTGGCAGACCGTCTCCACCTCGTACGGCACGCCGTCGAGCGTGAACGCGCTGTGCAGCAGCCCGCTCCACAGGTCGAGCCGCTGGTGGACGCCGACGAGGTCGGTGATCTCCACGTTCTCGCCGAGGTCGAGCCCGATCCTGCCCAGGTCGAGCCGCTGGGGATTGCCGTGCAGCCACGTACCGGCCTCGAACTCCGGCGCCACCGGACCGCCGAAGGTCATCCGGTGCCGGTCGGGATAGCGGGCCCGGCCGTAGCCGGTCATCGTGTCCTCCAGGACGAAGCCCCGGGGGTTGGGCATCGTGTGCCAGCCCCACTGCGACTGGGTGCCCAGCGGCATGCTCGCGGCGTGGAAGGCGGGGAAGGTCTGCAGCCCGGTGACATCGGCGGTGAAGGCGAACTCGCCGTTGCCGACGGTCAGCGGGGACTCCGCGTCCGGTTCGGTCAGCACCACGGCGTGCCGCCCTACCAGGGACTCGCGGTCGATGCTCACGAGCACCCCGGCGTGCCCGAGGCACGCTGGGCGCGCATGAACGTGACGTCGCCCGCGACGTCCGCCTGTGACATGGTGCCGAGGTCGAACACGACGTCGGTGAAGGCCAGCGACGCCCGGCGCATCGCCGCCACATCGATCGCCTCGGCCCCGAAACGCGGTGAGAAGAGCGTCTTGGGGGCCGCGATCGGCGCGATGGTCGGCAGCAGGTGCTGGTTGTACGGCGTGCCCTCGCCCCCGAAGCCGCAGTGGTGCGGCACGGTGCCCAGGTCCGCCGCCGACAGCCCCTTCAGCACGGCCGTGCGCCGCACGTCCCAGTACTGGACGTGGCCCTTGACCAGCTCGCGCAGGGGCGTGCTCTCGCTGACCGGGACCCAGAGTAGCTCGGTGAGCGAGGGATCGGCCACGAGCTCCAGTCCGGGCGCTCCCCCGGTGCGGGTGACCGCGTTGTAGCGCCGGGCGCCCAGATGCTCCAGGACGACGACCGAGGAGACCTTGCCCTGGTCGTACTCGGCGTCCAGCATGGCCGCCAGCTGCCCCGCGCCTCCCTCGCGGACATCGGGCCCGGTGAGGTGCTGGTAGAGGTGGCCGGTGACGAAGGCGAACTGGATCGTACGCGGGCGGCAGCTCACCGGCAGCGACGCCAGGTAGCGGGCCATCTCCACCATCGTGAGCGGGCCGTTGTCCCACACCGGGCTCATGCCGTCCGTGTGGCTCTCCACGACGATCTTCTGCTCGCTCACCCCGGGCAGGGTGGCGAGGACGGTACGGGTCGTCTTCGGCGTCCACGCCGCGTCGACGGTCAGCGCGGCCTCGACCGGCTGCCCGGCGGCGAGCGCCTGCTTGATCTGCTCGCCCTGGTCGACGCCGAGATAGGCCCCCGGAACCTGGTAGGGCAGCCCCTCGTAGGGCGCGTACATGCCCTCGATCTGGGCGTGCGGCAGGCGGCTCACCTCCAGCACCCCCGCCGCACCCGCCGCGGCGGCGGCCCTGAGGTCGGCGTCGGCCGCGGCGGGTGCCTCCATGGAGTCGGAGCCGAGCAGGTTGATCGTGAGGCCGGGGTCGTACATGTGGTAGCCGAGCATGGGCGGGTAGAAGAGCAGGTTGGGCACCGTCGACCAGGGCAGATCCCTGACGACGATCTTCCCCGCGGCGTTCGCCGCGGTGATGGCGGTGCCCGCGGGCAGGTAGGTGAGCGGGGCGGTCACCCCGCCCGGCCCGGTGGAGGAGGAGAAGGGCACGGGAGCGGCGACCGCCACTTTCTGGCCGCCGACGGTCAGCCCCGTGGCGTGGTCGTCCCAGCGGTCGATCTCGTAGGGCAGCGAGGAGAGCTGGACGCCGGGGACCGCGCCGATCTCGTCCTCCAGCCAGTCGATGTAGTCGTCGTGGGCGGCCGAGCCGGTCGGCCGGGGGCCGAAGTCCTCCTGCCGCTCGGCGAGTTCGAGCAGGCGGGCCTCGCTCGCGAAGCTCGCCGGGTCGATTCGCACCGGGCAGGTCGTCGCCTGGGCGGCGAGCGCGGCTCCCGGCAGGGAGACGGGGAAGGTGAGGGCGAGAAGCATCGGTCCGATGATGACGAGACGTTTCACAGGGGGGTTCCTTCGTGTCGGAACACGGTGACACGGCGGTCCTTCGCGAGGACCACCCAATGGGATCGCCCCTTCCGGGGCGTGGTGCCGCGGGGAGTCAGTTCACTCCCGGCCGGCCGGTGGGCCGGTGGTGCCGCGGACGACGAGGGTGGGTGAGACGGAGGACAGGACGGACCGCCCGCGGCCCTCGATGCGCTCGACGAGCAGGCGCGCCGCGGTGGCCCCGATGACATGTCCGTCCTGGTCGACGCTGGTCAGGGAGATGGGCTTGAGGGAGGCGATGCCGATGTTGTCGTATCCGGCGACCGACAGGTCACCGGGGACCGACAACCCGGCCTCGTAGGCCGCGCGCAGCACCCCGAGGGCCGCGACGTCCGCGCCGGCGAAGATCGCGGTGGGCCTGGCCGGCCGGGCGAGCAGCTGTCGCGCCCCCTCGTAGCCGCCCTCCTCGGTGAAGGAGGTGGCCACCACCTCTATCCCCTCCGCCAGGCCTCTGGCGCGCATGGCCCGGCGGTAGCCCTCGGCTCGGACGGCCTGCGGGGAGTCGGCGCCGGAGGCGCGGCCCCGGTCGAGATGGGTGATGTGAGCGATCCGCCGGTGGCCGAGATCGGCCAGGTGGTCGACCACCAGGCGGGCGCCGACGACGTCGTCGTCGACCACGGAGTCGTACTCGGCGGCGCTTCCGTGACGGCCGATCACCACGATCGGCGTCGTGGTGGCGATGGAGGCGAGTTCCGCACCCGACATGACCGGAGATATCAGGATGATTCCATCCATGCTCCGGTCGATCATCGCGTCGGTCATCCTCGCCTGGCTCTTGGGCTCGTCCCCGCCCGGACCGAGCAGCACCTGGTATTCGGTGTCGCCCAGCTGGTCGGTGACGCCCTCGATGATGTCAGGGAAGAACGGGTTCCTGGTGTCGGACAGCATCACGCCGAGGGTGTAGGTACGGCCCCGCATGGCCCTGGCCGCGGCGTGCGGCCGGTAGCCGAGCTCGTCCATGGCCTTACGGACCTTGGCCCGCATGCCGGGACTGACCCCGTAGGCCCCGCGCAGCACCTTGGACACGGCGGCCGTGGAGACGCCTGCCCGGCCCGCCACGTCGGCGATGGTCACCCGGCGCGGTGCTGATCCTGTGGTCACGCGAGTCCTTCGGTAGGCGAAAGGGAGGGAACGGCCCCGCGGCGAGCCTCGGCGGACAGCGGGGCGAATCGCCGGGCGAGCGCGGCGCCGAGTGTAGAACGAAATACATTCTGGCAACGCAGAGGTGACGGTACCCGGTCGAAGCCATCCCCGCCAGACCCGAGTTTTACCACTTCTTAACGAGTTGGTCACCTCGAACGTGGCCCTTGACGCCGCAAACGCCCCTGGTCTAACAATGGAGAACGTTCTACGAAACATGACGGAAACCCGCATGTCTCGTGGCCCGGAGGCGTGCAGGCATCCGCCCGGAGGCCGACTATCCCCCAACCCCGTGACGAACAGGAATAACGAGCATGAGGGCATCGAAACGACTGCTGGGAGCCGCGGCCTGCGCCGCCCTCGCCCTCGCCGCGGCAGGCTGTGGCGGCGCCGCCGAACCAGGCGGAACCGACGGCGGGAAGGTCACGCTGACGCTCTGGCACAACACCGCCGACCCCGCCCCGCTGGTGGAGATGTACAAGCGGTTCGAGCGGGAGTCGGGCCACACGATCGAGCTGGTCCCGATTCCCTCCGACGGGTTCGAGGACAGCACCCAGACCAAGTGGGCCACCGGCGAGCGGCCGGACATCCTCGAATACCACGCCACGGTGAGCAACCTGCTCGCCCTGAACCCGTCGGAGAACCTCAGGGACCTGTCCGGCGAGGCGTACGTCGCCAGGTCCGGCGACCTCTACAGCAGCGCGGGCGCCACCGGAGGGAAGGTCTACGCGGCCATCACCGGCTTCCCCCAGGTCTTCGGCCTCTACTACAACAAGAAGGTCCTCGCCGACGCGGGCGTCGAGCCCCCCGGAACGTTCGACGAGCTCTCGGCGGCCTGCCGCGCGCTCTCCGCCAAGGGCGTGACCCCCGTGTTCGAGTCGGGCGGATCCATCTGGCCGGTGCAGATCCTGCCGCTGCTGTACGTCAGCGCCAGCAACGAGGCCAACGCCTACGGCAAGGCCATCGCGGGCCACACCGCCTCGCTGGCCGACCCCGGCTCGCCGTTCGTGGCGGGGCTGATCGCCTACAGGAAGCTGCAGGACGACGGCTGCTTCAACAGGGACATCACCACCGCCACGTTCGAGAACTCGATGAAGGCCCTGGTGACCGGTAAGGCGGCCATGGTCGCCCAGCACTCCGACATGCTGCCGGCCATGCTCGCCGCCGCCGGTGGCGACCAGAAGAAGGTGGACGACACCGTCGGGTTCACCGGGCTGTCGAGCACCAAGGCCGTGGTGACGTACGCGCCGGGGCCGATCGGCACCTTCTACCTGCCCAAGACGGGCGACGCCGGGCGGGAGAAGGCCGCGCTGGACTTCGTCCGGTTCATGACCGGCCCCGCCTACGCCGACTACGTGAAGTCCGCGAAGACCTTCCCCGTGCTCCAGGGCGTGGACGGTCCGCAGGACGTCTCCCCCGTGCTCCAGGACGTCAAGAAGGCGTACGACAACGGCGCCGTCATCGCCTTCAACTCCGACATCCCCGGCATGGCGGGGCTGGCGCCGCTGATGTCGGAGCTGATCGCCGGGCAGAAGGATCCGCAGAAGGCCGCCACCCAGCTGCAGGGCCAGGTCGAGCAGGCGGCCAAGGCCGCCGGGCTGCCCGGATGGTGACCTCGCTACCCCCGCGCGAGCATCCCCCGGGCAGCGAGGCCGCCGGGGCCGCACCGGCCGCCCCGCACCCCGCGAGCGGGAGCGGCGGCGAGACCGGGGACCCCGGCCGACGGGGCTGGCTGCCCTGGGCGCTGCCCGCCGTGCTGCTGGTGGCGTTGTTCTTCGTGCTGCCGTTCGTGCTCAACGCCCGCTTCGCCTTCTCCGCCTGGACGGGATTCCGCTCGGAGATCACCTGGAACGGCCTGGACAACTTCCGCACACTCGTCGAGCAGGACCTGCTGACGAACGCCGTCACGGTGACCGTGCTCTACGCGATCCTGTGCATGGCCATCCAGAACACCGTCAGCCTGAGCCTCGCACTCGCCCTGCAGCGGACGGACCGGGTCAACACCGTGTTCAGGTCGGTGTTCTTCCTGCCGACCCTCGTCTCGCCGCTGGCCGCCGGTTACATCTGGCGGGGCATCCTCGATCCGGCGGGCCCGGTCAACTCCTTTCTCGGCGTCGACTGGGCCTGGCTGGGCGAGCCCGCGACCGCGCTGCTCACGGTCGCGTTCGTGGACGCCTGGAAGTGGAGCGGGCTGATCACCCTCGTCTACATCGCGGGCCTGAACTCGGTGCCCAGGGAGCTCATCGAGTCGGCCAGGGTCGACGGCGCGGGCCCCTGGACCCGCTTCGCCCGGGTGCGGTTCCCGCTGCTGGCCCCCGCGATCACCTTCAACGTCGCGGTCACCCTGGTCGGCGCGCTCAGCGCCTACGACGTGATCGCCGCCACCACCGGTGGCGGCCCCGGCGACCACACCAGGGCACTGAACGTCGTCATGCGCCAGCAGTGGGGCCAGGGGTTCTTCGGCTCCGCCAGCGCGCTCAGCCTCACGGTGACGCTGCTCGTGATCGCGACGGCGGTACCCCTCGTCTGGTGGCTGCGCCGCCGGGAGGTCACGGGATGAGAGTCGTCAAGTACACGCTGCTGTCGCTGTTCGCGATCCCCTGGGTGGTCGTGCCGTTCTGGCTGGTCGTGGTGAACTCCTTCAAGCCCGCCGGCGAGGCGGCCGAGCTCGGCCTCGGCCTGCCCCGGCGGTGGGCGATCGTCGAGAACTACACGACCGTCGTCGACACCGGCGACTACCTGGGCGGACTCGCCAACAGCCTCATGATCGCGGTACCCGTCGTGCTGGCCGTGCTGCTGCTCGGCGCGGCGGCGGCGTGGGCCTACGGCCGAGGCGACTCGCGGTGGCTGCGCGCGACCTACTTCGTGCTCAGCCTGTCGATCCTCATCCCGCCGTCGATCATCCCGACCGTCCACGTGCTGCGCGGGCTCGGCCTGGACGGCACCCCGTTCGGCTACGCGCTGGTCCTGATCGGCACCCGGCTGGGCATCGTGGTCTTCCTGGCCACCGGGTTCGTCCGGGCCTTCCCGCCCGACCTGGAGGACGCCGCCGCCATCGACGGGGCGTCCCGGCCGCAGATCTTCGCGCGCATCCTGCTGCCGCTGCTGCGCCCGGTGCTCTTCGTCGGGAGCGTCATCCTGGTCATCAACGTCTGGAACGACTTCTTCTTCGGGCTGTTCCTCCTCAAGGGGCAGGACAACGCGACCCTGCCCCTCACCCTCTTCCAGTTCGCCTCCGGCACGCTGCAGACCCTGCAGTGGAACCTCGTCTTCGCCCACGTCCTGCTGACCACGCTGCCGCTGGTGGCGGTGTACGTGTTCGCGCAGAAGCACGTCCTGGCCGGACTCACAGAAGGAGCACTCAAAGGATGACCGACCAACCGTTCGCGCTCGCCGTCGAGTGGGTGAGGCGCATGGTCCGCGAGGGGAGACTCCCGTGCGCGGTGCTCGGGGCGGCCACCTCGCAGGGCACGGTGCTGCTGGAGTCCTTCGGAGAGCACGACGGACGCGCGACCCGCGCCGACGACCACTTCGCGCTGTTCTCGGTGACCAAGCCGCTGGTCGGCCTGCTGGCCATGCGCCAGGTGGAGCGGGGACTGCTCTCGCTGCGCCGCCCGCTCCGTGACGCGGTGCCCGGTTTCGGCGGGCTGCGCTCCGACGAGGTCACGCTCTGGCACCTGCTGACCCACACCAGCGGCATCGCCGAGCAGACGCTCACCCCGGACGACCTGGTGGAACATCTGATCGCCGCCCCCGCGCTGTTCGAGGCGGGCACGCTCAGCCAGTACTGCAACATCGGCTTCGCCGGCATCGCCGAGATGATCAGGGATGTCACCGGCAGGGATCTGGCCGACGTGATCGACACCGACCTGAACGCGCTGGTGCCCGGCGGCGGGCAGATCACCTTCGACCCGGCCTGCGACCCTGCCGAGGTCAGGGCCGTCGAGCTGCTCGGCGTCGACTACGACAGGTTCGTCCGGCTCCGGCATCCGGCCGGGGGCCTGTTCTCCCGTGCCGAGGACCTGCTCGCGCTGGGCAGCGCCCTGCTCCGCGGCGACCGGGCGCCGGTCCACCCGATCACCCTGGCCGCCATGACGGAACCCCAGACCACGGGCCTGGTCAAGCTGCAGCCCGACCCGGTCAACGCCGGCCAGGACTGGGGGCTGACCTGGAACCTGCGCCACTCCGCGCCCGGCCTGCTGGAGCGGCGGCTCTACGGGCACGGCGGCGCCTCCGGGTGCCAGTGGTGGATGTATCCCGACCACGACGCCTGCTTCGTACTGCTGATCAACGTGATGGCGCCCAGCCTGCACGGGGTCGACATCGACGGACTGCACAACGCCTTCACGACGGGTCTCGGCGCATGATCCGCGTCCCGGGAACCCCCGGCATGGCACGGGCCGTCTCGGGCGGCCAGGTGCCGGTCGGTTCCTCCCCGCCCGCCGAGGCGGTCGCCTGCCACACCTGCGGGCTCGTCGACCCGGTCGGCGTCGACGAGCCCTCCCCGCGCCTGTCCTGGGCGGCCAGGCTGCTCCGTTCCGAGCGGCTGACGGTGTCCACCGGCGGGCGCGAGGTGTGGGCACGGGACCTCCCGCCGGGTACCGGCTGGGCCGATGTGCCCCAAGAGGCGCTGGAGCCGCTCACCCCGTACACCTGGTCGGTCGCCGGGCACCTCGGCGGCACCTTCGTGACCGGGCTGCGCGCGGACGGCGCCTGGAACGCCCCCTGGGTCCAGGACGGCGGGAACGGGAGCGGCGAGGGCGCCGTCCGCCTCGGCGGGACGTTCGGCTGGGAGCCTCGGCCGGGGCGGGTCTGGCTGGCGACCACCGCGCTGGGCGTCTACCGGGCGGTGCTGAACGGCGAGCGGCTCGGTGACGAGGAACTCGCCCCCGGCTGGACCGACTACGGCCGCCGGGTCCGCTACCGGCTGGCCGACGTCACCGCGCTGCTGCGTACCGGGGAGAACCTGCTGGAGGTCTGGCTCGCCCCCGGCTGGTACGCCGGCCACGTCGCGGCGGGCGGTCCGCGCCGATACGGCGACCGCCCCGCCGCCAGCGCGCGGCTGCTCCTGCGCGATTCGGAGGGCGTCCATCCGCTCGCGGCCACCGGCCCCGGCTGGACGGCCAAGGACCTGGGCATACCCCGCGCCGACCTGGTGATGGGCGAGACCGTCCGCTGCGAATCCCGGCCCGGCCGGGAACGGGCCGTGGCACTGCTGGAGCCGCCCCCCGGCCTGCTGGTGGAGGCCGATCCCGCTCCCCCCGTGCGGGAGATCGGCACCCTGGCCGCGGTGTCGGTCACCGAACCCGTCCCCGGCGTTCAGGTGCTCGACTTCGGCCGCAACGTCGTGGGACGGCTCCGGCTGCGGATCGACACGCCGTACCCGGTCCATCTGGTGGTCCGTCACGGCGAGGAGCTCAGCGCGACCGGCCGCCTCTACGACGCCAACCTGCGCACGGCCGAGCAGCGCGACGAGTTCCTCCTCCCCGCCGGGCGGCACGTCGCGGAGCCCGCGTTCACCTTCCACGGGTTCCGCTACGCCGAGATCACCGGATGGCCCGGCGGCATGTCCGCCGGCGACGCCGAGGCGGTGCTCCTGTCCTCGGCGCTGCCCGTCACCGGCACCCTGACCGTCTCCGATCCCGCCGTCAGGCAACTGGTCTCCAACATCGTCGCCTCCGCCGAGGGCAACCTGCTCAGCGTGCCCATGGACTGCCCGCAGCGCGACGAGCGGGCCGGCTGGACCGCCGACATCTCGGTGTTCGCCTCGACGCTGAGCTTCCTCCGTCACACCCAGGCGTTCCTCTCCGGCTGGGTGACGACGCTGATCGACGGCCAGCGGCGGGACGGGGCCGTCCCGCACGTGGCTCCGGTACTGCCCGAGTACGGGTTCGACTCGCCGGTCTGGTCCGACGCGATCGTGGAGGTGCCCTGGCTGCTGTGGCGGCGCTACGGCGACGACCGGACCCTGCGCCGGGCGTACGGGCCGATGCGGCGCTGGGCCGACTACTGCCTGGCACAGTGCGACGACGGGGTCCGCCCCGGCCGGGCTCTGGGCGACTGGCTGGCCCCTGGAACCGTGGAGACGTCCAAGAGCCTGATCGCCACCGCCGCCCTCGCGCGGAGCCTGCGCCTGATCGCCGACGTCGCCGGCGTGCTCGGCGAGCCGCACGCCAGGGAGTACGGCGAGGCCTCGACCATGGTCTCGGGCGCCTTCCAGCGGGCCTTCCTCACCGAGCACCGGCTGCGCACCGAGACCCAGACGGGGTACGCCCTCGCCCTGGCCTGGGACCTCGTCCCGCCCAAGAACCGTGCCCGGACCGCGGCGGCGCTCGCGGAGCTGGTCAGGGCGGACGGTCACCGGCTCATGACCGGTTTCGTCGGCACGCCGCTGCTGCTGCCGACGCTCTCGGAGACCGGCCACCACGACGTCGCCTGCCGGGTCTTCAACCAGGAGGGGCACCCTTCCTGGCGCTACCAGCTACGGGCGGGCGCGACCAGCATGTGGGAGCGGTGGGACGCCTGGCACCACCGGCGGGGCATGCACACCCCGACGATGAACTCCTTCAACCACTACGCCTACGGCTGCGTCGGCGACTGGCTCTTCCGCCACGTCGCCGGTGTCGGCGACGACCCGCGCGGGGTGAACGGCGGGTTCACCGAGCCACTGCTGCGCCCGGGACCCGTCCCGCTGCTGCGGCAGGCGCACGCCAGGTACGACAGCCCCGCGGGCACCGTCGAGTCGGGATGGCGCGCCGGCCCTGACGGCCTGCAGTTCGTCTTCCGGGTCCCGCCCGGCGTGACCGCCCGCGCGGTGCTCCCCGTCAACGGCACCTGGGACGGCATGACCGTCAACGGCACCTTCCTGATGGGGCTGGCCGAGCGGCTCCCCACCAGGCGGCTGGCCGACGGCTCGTGCTCACTGGACCTGCCGCCGGGCCGCTGGTCGATCACGGCCCCGGCCGCCGCCGCGGATCCGCTGCTCTCCGCCTGGGACGAGTTGTGACGGCCTCCCCCTCCGTACCCCGAGAGCGCTCCGGCCGCCGCCGTGGCGGCGGCCGGACAGCCGGCCCGGGTCAGCGCACCGCCCGCAGGGCGTCGACGATCCCGTAACCGTAGAAGCCGTTACCCGGACCGCCTCCCTCACACGTGTGCGTCGTGGTCGCCGTGCCGCCGCCCGGCAGGTGCCTGGTGTAGGTGTGGGCGGCCGGGACCGGGCAGGCCGTCCTGGTCGCGGTGCCCTTGAGGACCATCTCCACCACGGCGGGGTGGAGTGTCTTGCCGCCGTGCACCCGGTCGGGCCGGCCGAACCTGGCGACGATCAGCGCGGCCACCCCGGCGGCGCGCGGCGAGGCCATCGAGGTGCCCTGGAGATACTGGTAGTAGGCGCAGACCTCGCCCCGGCAGTTGCGGACCACGCTGGTGACGTTGGGTGTGCCGTCGGGGTCGAGCTGACCGCGTTGCCTGGCCAGCGCCTCGGGGTAGGCCGCCAGCGTCGCCCTGGTGACGTCTCGGCTGCCGTCCCCGGTGTCGTAGACGTCACCCCCCGGGGCGGCCACGTCGACGTGACCGTCGCCGTAGTCGGAGTAGTACGCCTTGCGCCCGCTGACTCCGGTCGAGGAGACCGAGATCACGTGCCTGCCCTCGCTGGGCATGGAGACGCAGCTCGGCGGGATCGTGCGCGGGCGGGGCAGCTCGCCGGGGGAGCCGACGAAGTCGGGACTGGAGCCGTCGGCGAGCTCCTTGGTGTAGTCGGTGGCGCCGTTGCCCGCCGCGGACACCAGGGTCACGCCCCTGTTGTAGGCGTAGGTGAGCGCCCGCTGGGCGGCCTTGATGATCGTGGCCTGCTCCAGCCGCTCGGCCGGGGAGTCCGCCGGGTTGTCGACGCAGTTGAACAGCCACGGGTCGATGTAGTAGCTCATGTTGACCACGTCGACGCCGATGTCGGCGGCGTAGGTCAGCGCGTCGACGCTGGGCTGCAGGAAGAAGAAGCCGGAGTCCTGCCCGGCCCGCAGGTTCACGATCGAGACCTTGGGGGCCACGCCCGAGACGCCGAGCCCGTTGACCGGCGAGGCGATCGACGACGCCACATGCGAGCCGTGGTCGTTCTCGTCGACGTCCGCCGGGTCGTTACAGGAGTGGTCCGGTTCGGCATCGCACGGGCCGTCGACCTCGTTGCCGTCGGCGTCGACGGGGATGTCGACGGTGAAGTTGCGGCTCAGCTCGCGGTTGAAGTTCGGCGCGATGTCAGGGTGGGAGCCGTCTACACCGGTGTCGATGACACCGACCAGCACGCCCGGGTCGCCCTGCTGGTGCCGGTAGGAGCCGTCCACCGTCGCGTGGATCTGCTTCATGTCCCACTGCAGCTCCGACAGCGGTTCCCCGGTGGGGGCGGCCCCGCCGAAGGTGGAGGCGGCGGGGGCGCCGTCACCGGCCTTCTCCACCGCCCTGGCCTGGACCGCCGGACGGCCCGCGACTCCCCCGGCGGTCGTGGGCACGCGGCCGATGGACCGGTTGTGGGCGATGTCGTCGATCGCGTCGGCGTCGCGCACCACCTCGGCGAAGCGGGTGTTCCTCGTCGTGACGGTGGCGACGCCGACCGCGGCGTTCTCCTTGAGGATGCTTCCGCCCGCCGCCCTGATGACCCGCTGGGCGTCGGCGGGACGCGCGCCCTCGGTGTACAGCACGACGTACTCGACCTCCGCGCCCGGTTCGGCGATCACCCGCCGGGCCTGCGCCCGGGGCATCGGCGCGGCTGCCGCGAGGGCGGTGACGGCCACGGCGATGATGACCCGTTTCACATTTACCTCCAATATCATCAAAAGACCCCCGCAAATGCGACTTCACCCGCACCGGCAATCCGGGCATATAGCAATTTGCCGAAATTGATCCAACAAACTCCACAAATCCCGCAGCCGCTGCGACCTGCACACATCGGCGAATCATGCCATCACCGAACCCTCACATGGGGATTCCCGCTCCAAAACCAACGAGGGCATGGAGTTTCACTCCGCGAAACCCATTCAAAAGCGGACGAGGCATCACCGGCGGCGGAATTCAGCGCGGGATCCGGGTCGCGCCCCGCGCGGCCTTCCGGGCGGTCGAGGTCTCCGGCGCAGGCGGATCGCCGGACGAGAACAGCAGCCCCTCTCCGCGAGACCGCTGCTGGACGCGCGGCGATCGCAGTCTCGATACGCGACGGCGCACGCGTACTCTTCCGGCGACACGCCGGCGGAGACGATCGGCCTCCTCCCCTGCCGGCCCGAGGGCCGGGGATTCTCCCGTCGCGTCGCGGTCAAGCGGCGCGCGAGAGTCGACGTTTCACAGACCGGGTGATCCCGAGGTCTCCGCGTCCTGACACCGCTGATCCGTCTGCGTTGTCGATGTTGATCGCGGCATTGGTGCCGGCATGGCCGACCCACCCACACGCCGGGCCGGCACAGGCGAACACGGTTGCGCTACGGGCGGCCGGGTCGTGGTGACCACACCGGTGGCGGACCTGCGAGGTCAGCCGGGCGGGCCGATCCGCTCCTGCCTGCCCGGCAACGAGGTCACGTACGAGATGAGCGCGCGGAGCGGGCCGGAGAGGTCGCCCTCACCGACGCGCACCGTGTGCGCCCGGCCGCCGTCCTCGACGGTCAGCTCGTAGTCGAAGCGGTCGGGCTGCCCGCCGGGGGAACCGGAGCGCTCCGGTTCCCCCGGCGCGGCGGACAACCCGGCCCGCTCCACCCTGGAGCGCAGCTCGGCGACCTCCTGCGACCCCAGCGCCGCCGAGTCGACCGTGGTGACCGTGACCAGACCGGCGATGCCGCCGCCCCGGACGATCGACACCTTCATGAGCACGATCCTAAACCGGCTCCGCCTGGAGAACCCCGACCTGTTGCCAGGCGGCGCGTACCTTGCGCTGCTCGTCGCCGTCCGCGCCGAATAGTTCCCCGGCCACCTGCACCGTCGCCGCCGCGGCCTGCCGGAAGTCGGAGCGCGGCCGGAGCCGCTCGGTGAGGGCGACGTACCAGATCCGGCCGGCGCGCTCCCAGGCGTTGCCGCCGATGGCGGTGGCGGCGAGGTAGAAGGCGTGGTTGGGGATGCCGGAGTTGAGGTGGACGCCTCCGTGGTCGTTGGAGGGGTTGCCGTCGTCGGGCAGGTCCAGGTAGTCGCGCATGTGCGCGGGCTGGCGGTCGCGGCCACCCGTGGGGGTCGACCAGGCGGTCCCCGGCGCCTTCAGCGACCGCAGGGCCGTCCCGCGCAGGGCGCTGCCCAGGATGCCCTCGCCGATCAGCCAGTCGGCCTGCTCCGCGCTCTGCCCGAGGCCGTACTGCTTGACGAGGGACCCGAAGACGTCGGAGAACGACTCGTTGAGCGCCCCGGACTGCTTGCTGTAGACCAGGTGCGCGGTGAACTGGGTGATGCCGTGGGTCAGCTCGTGGGCGACGATGTCGACGGCCTTGGTGAGGGACCCCTTGTTGAAGATCTGCCCGCTGCCGTCACCGTAGATCATCTGGAAGCCGATCCAGGCGGCGTTGTCGTAGTCGTTCCCGTAGTGGACCGAGGAGACGATCTCCAGTCCCCGCCCGTCGATGCTGTCGCGCCCGAAGACGGTCCGGTAGAAGTCGTAGGTGGCCCCAGCCCCGTCGTACGCCTCGTCGACCGCCGCGTCACCGGACGGTGGATCACCCTCCCCTCGCCGTTTCCTGCCGGGAAGGTCGAAGTCGCCGCCGTTCTCCGCGTCGTAGACGGTGCGCACCATGCCGGGGGCCGGCGCCACGTCGGCGATGGTGAGGGTGAGCCGGCTCAGCGCGCCGGTGACCGAGGCGCGCTGCGCCCGGGAGTTCTCCGAGGTGGCCAGGGTGCGGAGCGCGGCCTCCCGCTCCTCGGGGGTGCCCTGCTCGGCGACCGCCTCGAGCAGGTCGGGGGGCGCGATGCAGCACGCGGGCATGCTGTCGAAGGTAGTCATACGCCAAGAATCGTCGCTGCCTTCGGCGACCGCATGAGTATCGCGGTACTCATGCGGAATGCCCGGTTCCGAAGGTGTGGTCCGGTGTGAACGGCGAATTTCGCGCGTCGTCGACCGCTCGGGAAATGCGCCTGCCGGCACCGGCGCTTCGCTGAAAAAGTGCTGAGGCGATGGTCAGGAAACGGACGCTCTGGGCGATCCGTGGCTTCAAACGCCAGACCAGGGGTACGGCGTACTGCTATCGCCGGGCGCCGGTGGCCGGAACCCGTGCCACCGACGCGTCGGCTTCGTCATGTCCGAAATCAGTTCTCGAAGACGGTGGAGAGCCACTGCTGCCACGTCTCAAGGGGGAAATAATGGAAAAGTCTCGTCCAGTAAAGGGAACGGTTGACAAGATCGTCGACAAGGTGGTCGATGTCGTGTCCGACGGTGGGCCGTCCAACGAGATCCCCGGCAGGCCCGGCAGGGAACCGGCCCCGCTGGAGGAGCCGACCGAACCCCGGGCACCGCTCCCGCCCAAGCCCGACCAGGCCGGCCCGGAGGTCTTCACCGCCACGGGTCGGCCCACCGACGTGCCACCGACCGCGTGGGCCCAGGGCGGTGAGTATCTGACGACGGCCCAGGGACTGCGGCTGACCGACACCGATCACTCGCTCAAGGCCGGTCCGCGGGGACCGGTGCTGCTGCAGGACCACCACCTGCGCGAGAAGATCATGCATTTCGACCACGAGCGCATCCCCGAGCGCGTCGTACACGCCCGTGGGGCCGCCGCGCACGGCGTCTTTCGCGCGTACGGCACGGCCACGACGGTGACCAGGGCGGCGTTCCTCGCCAAGGACGTCGAGACGCCGGTCTTCGTGCGTTTCTCGCCGGTGCTGGGGTCACGGGGATCGGCCGACACGGTACGTGACACGCGTGGTTTCGCGACGAAGTTCTACACCGGTGAGGGTGTCTTCGACCTGGTGGGCAACAACATCCCGGTCTTCTTCATCCAGGACGCGATCAAGTTCCCCGACGTCATCCACGCCGGCAAGCCGCATCCGGACCGGGAGATCCCCCAGGCCCAGAGCGCGCACGACACGTTCTGGGACTTCGTCTCCCTGCACACCGAGGCCACCCACCACACGCTGTGGAACATGTCCGACCGCGGCATTCCCCGTTCCTACCGGACGATGGAGGGCTTCGGCGTCCACACCTTTCGGCTGGTGGACGCCAAGGGCGCGACGACGCTGGTGAAGTTCCACTGGAAGCCCAAGGCCGGGGTGCACTCGCTGCTGTGGGAGGAGGCACAGATCATCAACGGGGTGGACCCGGACTTCCACCGGCGCGATCTGGCCGACGCGATCGAGGCGGGCGCCTACCCGCAGTGGGAGCTGGGCATCCAGACCTTCCCCGACACCCCCGAGCAGACCTTCCAGGGCATCGACCTGCTGGACCCGACGAAGATCGTGCCTGAGGAACTGGCGCCGGTCCAGCCGATCGGCCTGCTCACCCTCAACGCCAACCCGGTCAACTTCTTCGCCGAGACCGAGCAGGTCGCCTTCCACCCGGGACACCTGGTGCCGGGCATCGACATCACCGACGACCCGTTGCTGGCCGGGCGTCTGTTCTCCTACCTGGACACCCAGATCACCCGCCTGGGCGGCCCCAACTTCGCGCAGATCCCGATCAACCGTCCGCACGCCCCGATCAACGACATGCTGCGCGACGGCTTCCACCAAGACGCGGTGCACTCGGGCGTGGCGCCCTACAAGCCCAACTCGCTGGACGGCGGCTGCCCCTTCTTCGCCGGGCAGTCCGAGGGCGGCTACCGGGAGACGCCCGTGCGGGTGCCCGCGGCGGAGAAGGTCCGCGAGGCTCCGGCGTCCTACGCCGACCACTTCAGCCAGCCGCGCCTGTTCTGGCTGAGCCTGACCCCGGTGGAGCGCGAGCATGTCATCGCCGCCTACACCTTCGAACTCGGCAAGGTCTACGAGCAGGCGATCAAGGAGCGCACCCTGAGGACGCTCGCCGAGATCGACTCGTACCTGTGCGAGCAGGTGGCCCAGGGTCTGGGACTGCCGGCCCCGAAGCCGGTGAACTCGTTGCCGTCCGTCGAGCCCAGCCCCGCGCTCTCCCAGCTCGGGCAGACCTGGCCGACCACCGGCCGGATCATCGGCATCGTCGCCGCCGAGAACAGCGATCTGGAGACGGTCCGCGCCCTTCGCCAGGCGATCCTGGACGGCGGCATGGTGCCGCTGGTCATCGCCCCGGCGGGCGGCGTGCTCGGAGCCGACGGCGGTGACCCCGTCACCGTGCAGCGCACGTTCGCCACGGCCAGGTCCGTCGAGTTCGACGCCCTGCTGCTGGCCGGCACGCCCGCACCGGGCAAGGACGCCTACGGCGCCCGGGACGCCAAGGCGGGCAACGGCGTCACCGGAACGCCCACCGACCCGAGGGTGCTGCTGATGCTCGCCGAGGCGTTCCGCCACGCCAAGCCGCTCGGTGGCTGGGCGGACGCCGAACAGGCGCTCACCGCCGCGGGGATCGACACCGCGGCGCCCGGTGTGCTCGTCGCGGGTAGCGGCGACGCGGCACTGGAGGAGATCGTCCGGCTACTGGGACGGCACCGGGTCTGGGACCGCTTCCCCCCCGCGGTCGGCATCGCCTGACCCACGCTGACCCGCGTCAGACCGACGGGGAGGACGCGGGCCGCGCCCGGGGCCCGGCCGAGGCGCGGCCGGGCCCCGGGATCTTTCCGCTTCATCCGCGCAGGTTGCGAAGTTGGTAAGGCTCCGGGCAAGCGCGCGTGGCCCCGATCACCGAGGGTAGGCATCGGCCTACCTGAGGGGAGAGTGGCATGGCCAAGCACGACACGATGCCCGAGACGATGGACGAGACCGACGTCGTCGATTTGCTGGTGGCTCAGCACGCGCGGATCCAGAAGCTTTTCGACGAGGTGGAGCACGCCTCCGGTGAACAGCGGGCGGAGTCCTTCACCCGCCTGGTCCGGCTGCTGGCCGTCCACGAGACCGCTGAGGAGGAGATCGTTCATCCCTACGCCCGCCTCAGACTCGACGGCGGGGACGCGGTCGTGGACGACCGCCTGCAGGAGGAGAACCGGGCCAAGCAACTGCTCATGAAGATGGATCGGGCCGGCGTCGAAGCCGCCGGCTTCATGGAGAACCTGGCCGCGCTCCGGGCCATGGTGACCGCACACGCCCACAACGAGGAACGCCACGAGTTCACGCAGCTGCGCGCCCACACCAGCCAGATCGAGCGACGCGGCCTGGCGGTCGGTGTCAAGGCGGCCGAGGCCCTGGCTCCCACCCATCCCCACCCGGGTACGGAAGGCGCTGTCAAGAACGTGCTCGTCGGCACTCCGATCGCGATGATGGACCGGGCCCGCGACGTGATCCGCCAGGCCATGGGCAAGCAACCCTGAGCCAGGACCACGATCTCCGGCCGTGGAGGGAGTCCGTACCCTCGTCTCGTCTCGCAGTGCGGCCCCCGGGCGGGACCATCACCGCCACCTCCCTCCACCCGCGTCGCCGCCCTGACCCGCTACGGTCTCGGCCGCTTCCCGGCGGACCGGGACCTCCTGCTCGCCGAAATCAGCGGATGCGCCCGGAACGTTTCGCGGAGAACGCGATAGTCCCGATCACGCGGGGTAGACGGGACAGATGAAGGTTCGGAGCACGATGATGGCCGTGCCGACACTGGTGGCATGCCTGACCGGCTGCACGGCGACGGCCACCGCGCCCGCCGAGCAGGCCGCCCGGCGTTTCTACCTCGCAGTGGAGAGCGGTCAGGGGCAGCGGGCGTGCTCACTGCTGACACCGGAGGCGGCGGAGAGCCTGAGCACCGGCGGCCAGACCTGCGCCACGGCCGTCCTCGGCCTCGACCTGCCCGGCGGCCGGACGCGCGACGCCCAGATCTGGGGTGACGAGGCCCAGGTCCGGCTCACCGGGGACACGGTCTTCCTGCACCACTTCCCCCAGGGGTGGCTGGTACGCGGTGCGGGCTGCCGTCCCCGCGGCGAAAGGCCCTACAGGTGCGAAGTGGAGTCCTGAGGTGCGCGCCATGTTCGTCACGACCGTCGCCGTCATCACGGTCGGCCTGATCTGTTTCCTCGTCATCGGCCTGCTGCACCGCTAGGGGAAGGCGCATGAGACGTTTCATCAGGGACAACTCGCTGAGTCTGTTCTTCCTGATCGCATTCCTGCTGGCGCTGGCCGGGCAGTCCGTCGCGGGCAACGCGGACGTCAACGCCCGGCGGCTCAGCGAGGGGAGCGCGCCGATCTCCTGGCCGACCTACGTCACCTCCTCCGACTTCGCCGTGGACGTCGCCGAGAACTGGCAGTCCGAGTACCTGCAGTTCCTGCTGTTCATCCTCGTCACGGTCTGGCTGGTGCAACGAGGCTCGCCGGAGTCGAAGAAGCCCGGCGAGGAGGGCCGGGAAGGCGACGCCGAGCAGAGGATCGGACGACACGCCCTGCCCGGCAGTCCCGGCTGGGCCAAGGCGACCGGACTGCGGCAGACGCTGTACGGCAACTCCCTCGGCCTGCTGATGGGGGTGATCTTCGTACTGTCCTGGCTGGGCCAGTCCGTCGCGGGCAACGCCGCCTACAACGAGCGGCAACTCGCCCAGTTGCAGGATCCGGTGAGCTGGGCGGGCTACGTGGTCTCAGCCGACTTCTGGAATCGCAGTCTGCAGAACTGGCAGTCGGAGTTGCTCGCCGTGCTGTCGATGGTCGTGTTCTCGGTCTATCTGCGCCAGCGCGGATCACCTGAGTCGAAACCCGTCGGCGCCTCGCACGACACGACCGGCACGGGGGGTTGAAAGCCCGCCCCAGCACATGTCACCGCCCGCCGCTCCGGCTCCGGAACGGACCTGTCGCGCGATTCCCTGTCCTCGCCCACCCCGGTGACGGTGACATCGCCGGGGGCGGCCAGAAAGGCACCTCGGAGCCGTCACCGGGTTCAGTCGGTGGTCAGCGTGCTGACCAGGTCACCGACGGACGCGTCGGGCAGGGCCTGGGCGACGTCGGCCAGGGCCACCATCCCGACCAGCCGGTGTCCGTCGATCACCGGAAGCCGGCGGACCTTGTGGGAGGCCATCGTGTTGAGTATCTCCCGGGCGTCGTCGTCGGCACCGATGGTGACGGCCTCGCCCTGGGCCAGTTCGCCGGCCTTGCACGACCTGGGCTCCTTGCCCTGTGCCAGCACCTTGACCACGATGTCACGGTCGGTGATCATACCTTTGAGCCGGTCGTCGGTACCGCAGATGGGCAGGGCGCCGACGTCCAGGCGGGCCATCTTCTCGGCGGCGTCCTGGACCGTCTCCTCGGCGTTCACACACTCGGCCTCCGGGGTCATGATCTCTCGTGCGGTCGACATCTGCACTCCCCTCGATGGTTGATGAGGCGTTGAATGAATGGACCCTTGCCGCCTTACCCGCCCCCTTACTGGACAAACACCATCAAATAAACGCACTCGACAAGAAAATGGAAAGAATCCCCTGGAAGACGGCGCAGTGTGCCGCGGCAGGGCGGAGTGCGCGTCCGGGCACGATCGTGAGAAGGTTCCCTTGCTCAGCGATCACAGATTCGTGACCGCGCCCGGGGAGCGGGCGGGACGGAGGCGACGGTGTTTGTGAACGAGGAAACACGGGGGGCGCCCCCGAGGCCGATCGGCGGCCGGTCCGCGACGGCCACCGGCTCATCCATGACAGGCCTGGTGCCGGGATGCGCCGGTTCGCGCGGGACGGGCCACGCATGACGTCACTGCTGGCCATCAGCGACCTGCACATCGGTTACCAGGAGAACCGGCGCATCGTCGAGGCATTGCGGCCCACCTCCGACTCTGACTGGCTGCTGGTCGCCGGAGACGTCTCGGAGAAGGTCTCCGACGTCGCGTGGGCCCTGGGACTGCTCGCCGACCGGTTCGAGAAGGTGGTCTGGGCGCCCGGCAACCACGAGCTGTGGACCCATCCCAGCGACCCCGTCCAGCTGCGTGGCGAGGAGCGCTACCGGCACCTGGTCGAGGTGTGCCGGAACCTGGGGGTGGTCACGCCCGAGGACCCGTACCCGATCTGGAACGGCCCCGATGGCCCGATCGCCGTCGCCCCGCTGTTCGTGCTGTACGACTACACCTTCCGGATGCCCGGCTTGGCGACGAAGGAGGAGGCGCTGGCCCGCGCGTACGACAAGGGCGTGGTCTGCACCGACGAGATGCTGCTCCACCCCGATCCGTACCCGACCAGGGACGCGTGGTGCGAGGCCAGGATCGCCGAGACCGAGCGGCGCCTTTCCGCCAGGCCGCCCGGCGTGCCGACGGTGCTGGTCAACCACTATCCACTGGTGCGCGAGCCCACCCTGATCCTGCGCCACCCGGAGTTCGCGATCTGGTGCGGCACCGAGCGCACCGCCGACTGGCACCTGCGCTTCGACGCCGCCACCGTCGTCTACGGTCACCTGCACATCCCCCGGACCACCTGGCACGACGGGGTCCGCTTCGAGGAGGTCTCGTTGGGCTATCCACGCGAATGGCGTCCCCGCTCCGCCAAGCCCGGCCAGCTGCGGCACATCCTGCCCAGCCCGCAGCCCGTCGCATGATCGAGAAGATCCTGCCGCCGTGGGTGGCGAGCGCGGAGTCCTTCGACGACCCGCCGGGCGTGACGCTGTTCCCCGAGGAGGAGGCGGTCATCGCCCGCGCGGTGGACAAGCGGCGGCGCGAGTTCACCACCGCCCGCCACTGTGCCCGCCAGGCCTTGGCCCATCTCGGGCTGCCGCCGGCGCCGATCCTGCCCGGCGAGCGCGGTGCCCCCGGCTGGCCCGGCGGGGTGGTGGGCGCCATCACCCACTGCGCCGGGTACCGCGCTGCCGCCGTCTCCCGTGACGCGCTGACCGTCGGCATCGACGCCGAACCCCACGAACCGCTGCCCGACGGCGTCCTGGACGCGGTCTCCCTGGAGGCGGAGCGGGCGGCGATCGCGCGGCTCGACGGCGGCGTGCACTGGGACCGGCTGCTGTTCAGCGCCAAGGAGAGCGTCTACAAGGCGTGGTTCCCGCTGGCCAGGCGCTGGCTCGGCTTCGAGGAGGCCCACCTCGTCTTCGACCCGTCCGGTACGTTCACCGCCCGCCTGCTCGTCCCCGGCCCCTCGGTGGCGGGCAGGGAACTGACCGGCTTCACCGGCCGCTGGCTGGTGGCCGACGGCCTGGTGGTCACCTCCATCGCCGTACCGGACCGGCCCGCGCCCTGACCATGCCGATCGCAAGCTTTCGGCCGCGGCCCGGGCCTGGTCCTGCCGTTCCACGGACAGCGATCGGGCGTCCTCGTCGAGGAACATCCAGGTGGGGAATCCGGCCAACGCCGAGATCGGGGCAGGCTTGGAAAGCCCGCGATCTCAGTCGGTACTGCCCAGATAGGCGAACAAGTTCTCCTCGATCAGGAGGAGGGCCTGGGGAGACAGTTGCCCGAGGTAGTCGCCGAGTTCCTCCTTGAGGAAGGGCTGTGCACAGATCGTCCTCGCCCAGCATTTACTCGGTAGGTTGCCGGCGCCTTGGGCGAGTTTGACGCAGTATTCGGTCCTGAGCGTGGTCGACGTCGACGTGGGGACGACGTAGACCAGAGACCAGGTGGCCTGCTCGTTCTTCGCGTCGCCGCTGAGAATGATCACCGGCCGTTTGAGGTGGTAGTTGCGCTGATCGTTGGGGGGCATCGTAAGCGACCGGTCGGAGACGAGGTAGACGCCACCCTTGCGGATGGATCCCTTCATCGATCATCCAGCATCTTCGCGTTGACTCGCCGGAGACCGGCTCTCATCTCCAAGAACTCCGCCCTGAGCGCGTCATCCACTCCGGGAGAGTCCTCCACCGGAGGCCGGGCCGCACGCCGCGATCGGAACCGCTCAAGACGCGCCCTCACCTGCTGACGGCGCCGTGCCCGGTTGAGATCGAGTAGCACTCCCCGATCCCCCGCCACCTGGGCCTCGATCACTGGCGCGGTCTCGGCGGACAGCTCTTCCAGGCCGGTCACGCTCCTACCGCCGTGGAGGCGCACCACATTCCGGACGCACTCCATGTCCGCCACGTTCAGCGGATCCTCGATGTCGACGGTCACGGTGAGCACGTACGAATCGCGATCGGCGTGTGGCGTCTCTCTCCGCTCCACCAGCTCGCTCTCCACCACCCAGTCCTCGGCCCGCGTCAGCGCGTGATCGTAGGGACCGGAGTCGTCCCATCGCCAGGTGGCCCCGCTGAACTGCGTCCGCCCCAACTCGATGGCATCCAGGTCTGCGAGATAGAGGAGCTTCGCCAGCGTCTCCGGAGTGAGCTCGACATCCAGCTCACGAGCCACCTTCAGCATCGCGAGAACCGAACTGGCCAGGGGGTTGGGCGACTCAAGAGACCTGCTCATCACCGCTCCTCCCCTGATCTGTCCCAGTGCCACGCTACTCCTATCAGTCGTTTTCGGCCCTTACCGGCGTTCACTCGCCACCGAGGCGAGTCAATGGCAGTACGTGAGGCCATCATTACACTCGGCTACGGCAATGTCAGCGGATCACGGGAAAGGCCAGTCGGCGGTGCGGCCGGATTCCAGGAGTTGCGGGCGCCGTCACCCTGGGTCGTGCGGGACGGAGAGGTGCTGGTGGATCAGCAGCCAGGTTCCGTTTCTTCGTTCGAACACTCGAGTTCCGCGCGACCAACTGTCGAAAGTGCGGCCGTCGGGGAGTTCACCCTGCTTAGATTCAAAGAGTCAAGGCAACACATTGGGCTGGGGTTCGGTAGCCGAGGCACTTGCGGGGACGGTTGTTCAGTCGGGCGGCCAGGGCATCAAGGTCGGCTTGGCTGTGCATGCTCAGATCGGTGCCTTTCGGCAGGTATTGCCGGATCAGTTTGTTCGTGTTCTCGTTCGTGCCCCGCCGCCACAGGTCTTCTTTCATCGCGTCCGACATCCCCGGCCGACCCATCCGAGCCACGATCCACCCATCCACGAGCAGTGTTGCGTTGATCGTTTGAATCTAAGATGTACGAGGTCCGCTACGACGACACCGGCCCCCTCAGCGGCGCCCGCAAGATCCTGGACCCCGGATTGATCACCTCCTGCCGCCGCGACGTCGAAGACCTCTACTCCCGCGCCGAGGACCTGCTGACCTTCCTGGACAACGACCAGGCCGCACTTCCTCCCCCGTTACCGACCGCCGACCGAGAGCTCCGGTAGTGCGGAGCAGGCGCCTGCTCAACGGCCCGGCCGGAGCCGGGCGCCGCTTCCTCACTCTCGCACTGCTCTTCCTGGTGATCCTCGCGCTGCTCGGGTTCGTGGTGATCTCCCCCTTCTTTCTCGCACCTCTGAACGACCAGACCACCGACTGGAGCAAGCTGAGCGACATCGGCCAGACCTACGGCGCCGCATCCGCCGTACTCGCCGTGTTCGCGTTGACCGGTGTGGCGCTGTCGCTGATCCTCCAGGCCCGCGAGGCCAAGGCCAGCCGCGAGCAGACACTGCGCGCACTACACACCGACCTGATGCGGATGGCCATGGAGGACCCGGTGTACCGGGCCTGCTGGGGCGCGTTCTTTACCTCCGAGAACACCGACAAGCAACGCGCGCACATGTACGTCAACCACTGGCTGATGATGTGGGAGCTCCGCTCCATCACCGAGACACAGCTGCGGTCGGTCGCCGGCGTCGTCCTGTCGGGACCCATCGGCTGGAGGTTCTGGGCCGACGCCAGGCAGAGACGACTGCTGAGCGCCGGAACTCGACGAGAACGACACTTCAACCGGATCCTCGACGAGGTCTACCGCAAGATTCCCGCACCGCCCCACGAGACGACACCCCACCCTGCCGCCGGGCTACGCGGCAGGCCCTCGGGATCAGCCGGCAGGCGTACTACATCTGGTACCGCCGCTATTTGGCCGAAGATATCGAGGACCCGCGCACCCGGTCCAAGCGACCCAGAACCAGCCCGAACGCTACCCACGCCAAGGTCGCCGGGAGGATCATCCGCCTGCGGAAAGCTACTATCTCGGCCCGAGAAAATCGCCTTATACCTGGCCCGCCACCACGATGTCAATCAGCCGCTCCGGCGTCCAGCGGATCTTCAAACGCCTGGACACGGGCTGACTTCCGGCCTCCCAGCGCTACAAGCGCTACGACAAGCGGTGGAAGCGCTACGAGAAGCAGCTGCCCGGCCACCGCGTGCAGATCGGCGTGAAGTTCATCGAACTGATCGTCGGCGTCACCGGCCGCAACAAGTACTACCGGTTCACCGCGATCGACGACTGCACCCGCCTGCGCGTGCTGCGCATCTACCCGCCGCTCAACCAGAAGACAGTGCTGCCCCCTCTCAGGAGCGGCACTCTTCTCAGCAGCGGTGCAGCCGACAATGCCTCAACGGTCGCCGCCACCTCCACAACCGTTACGGCAGGCGGGCTGTCAGACGGCCAGGTTCGCGAGGGAACCGCGCTTGATGCCGGTGATGAAGGTGTCCCACTCGGCGGGGGCGAAGGCCAGTACCGGTCCCTCGGGGTCCTTGGAGTCACGGACCAGGACGAGCCGATCGGTGTCCGGGCCGGGCTCAGTTTCCCCCTGGAGGGTGTCGGCGAGGGCAACCTCGACGCAGTCAGGGCCGTTGCCGCTACGGCTGCTCTTGCGCCAGACACCTACCTCGACGCACTGGCCACCGTTCGCGTTGCTCCTACTGGACTTACGCCAGATCACCTGGGAAAGATCCATCATGAAGGTACTTCTCCGTCCATTCATGTTTCCTGCACGACCTGCGCGATCAAGCTGCGGGTCTGGTCCGGCCCGAGGGCTCGTGCGCGCAGATGATCGAAGAGTAGGACGTACGCGTCTATTTCCGGTGGATCCTCCAAATATACGCTTCCCTGCCAGTATTCAACGTACACGGTGTCCGGATCGGACGGTTTAGGAAAACTCAGAATAGTGAATCCGCCATCCATCGCAGGGTGAACACCCGCGGCAAAAGGCAGAATCTGGATCGTGATGTGGTTCGTCTCCGAAAGATGGATGAGCCGCTGGAGCTGGTCCCGCATCGCCTTCGTTCCTCCAACTGACCGACGGATAACCGCCTCGTTGAGGATGAACCACATCGTGGGTGGATCCGACCGCTCCAACACCCGTTCCTGTCGCTTCATCCGGATCGAGAGGCGCCGCTCCAGTTCCTCGTCCGGTGGCACCACAGGCGCGGATCTTATGACAGCTCGCGCATAGTCTCCGGTCTGGAGGAGACCGGGTACGAACTCCGACTGATATTCCTGGAAGGTCGCCGCCTCTTCTTCCAACCCCACGTAACTCTGGACCCACTCCGGGATCGCCTCGGACACCTTGTACCACCAGCCGCGTTTGCGCGCGTCGCGGGCAAGTTGCGTAAGCGCTTCCCGACGTGCATCGGTGACCTTGTAGAGCTCAAGCATCATGACCACAAGGGCAACCGTGGCAGCGCTCGTGGCCGATTCGATCCGCGTGATGGTGACGGGCGAACATCCCGCGTGCTCGGCAACCTGATCTCGCGTCAGTCCCGCGTCCTTGCGGAGACGCTGCAACTCGGCTGCGAGACGACGTCTGCGAACCGATGGGCTCCGCTGAACACCCATGCCACTCCCTTCCATAATTGACTCACTGCAGTCTGTCAAAGTGATCTTGACCCATCAACATGCACGATGTTCATTTCGATTCTTATTGCCGGTAGAGCATTGGTCATGCAAACTGAGCACACAGAGTAATCAGTTGCTCATGGAGTGCAACAGGGAACCTCTGGTGGACCACTTCAAGATCGACGGAGGGGTGAGGCGATGAGGGTTCGTGATCTTCAAGGGTGGGGCGGTGAGTTGCTGGAGTTGGCCTGGGAGTTGAACGATCTCGGGTTCGACTCCGTGGTCAGGCTCTCGCCCGGCCGTCGGCCGAGTGTGGAGATCTTCGTACCGCCGGGACGGTCGAGGGTCGCCACCGCGCAGCGGGGCCGTACCTCGGTGTTCACCTGGGAGCGGACCTCCGCCCGAGCGAACCGCGACCGGCAGGGCCGGAGCAGGATGCGGATGGCGGCGGAGCGACTCCTGGAGGTGACGCGATGAGGACGCCGGAGCCGCTGGGGCGGGCCGACCTTCCGGCCGAGGTGGAGTCCGTCCCCCTGGCCCGCCGCTACGTCCGCGACCTGCTGGACCGCATCGACCACAAGCAGACCGACGACGCACTGCTGCTGGTCAGCGAACTCTTCACCAACGCGGTACGCCACTCCGACTCCGGCCGCCACCCCGACGGCCGAATCTCCGTCACCGTCGCGAACCATGATGGAACGCTCCACATCGACGTCATCGACGCCGGATCAACCGGACAGGTGCCTCGGATCTGCCCGGACGTCGACCCCGACAGCGGCGGCGGACGCGGCCTCTGGCTGGTCCAGGAACTGTCCACCGCCTGGGGCTGGTACGAGACCCCGACCGGTCGGGTGGTCTGGTTCCAGCTCGCCGGAAACTGACCGCTGCGAAGGTCACCCCCCCCCCGACGACACGACGGACGCACCGCGGACAGCTGAAGAAGTTGCTCGACGAGGGGGCCCGCGGTCACGGGACGAGCAGGACTTTGCCGGTGACAGCCCGCCCCTCGAGGGAGGTCAGTGCGGTCGCCGCGTCCTCGAGCGGATGGGTGGCCCCGACGACGGGCCGCAGCGCGCCGCTGCGCAGGTGCGGCAACATGGCCTCCCACTCCTTGCCGACATGGCCCGGGCGGGGCATGGCGTACGCCCCCCAGCCGACGCCGACGACGGAGATGTTGTTGAGCAGCAGTCGGTTGACCTTGACCTCGGGGATCTGCCCGGCGGTGAAGCCGATGACGAGCAGCCGGCCGTGCTCCCTGAGCGCCCGCAGGGAATCGGTGAAGCGGTCACCGCCGACGGGGTCGACGACGATGTCCACGGCGGACTTGCGGACCGTATCGAGGAAGCCTTCCGCCATGACCACCTCGTCGGCCCCGGCGGCATGCGCGACTTCTCCCTTCGCCTCGGTGGAGACGACCGCGATGACCTTGCCGGCACCGAATGCCTTGGCCACCTGGATGGCCGCGGTCCACGGTGCCGCCGGCGGCACCGTGGACGTGCACGGTCTCACCCGGGGCCAGGTGGCCGCGCTCGATGAGGGCGAAGTAGACAGTCGCGTAGTTGAAGGTGAAGGATGCGCCTTCCTCGAAGCTCACCTCGTCGGGCAGGACGAAGGTGAGGTCCGGCCGGGCGAGAGCCTTCTCGGCGAAGCCGCCGAGAAGGGTGGGCGCGGCGACCCGGTCACCGCCGGCCAGACCGCTCCCCTGGGGAGCCGACCGGACCACGCCCGCGACCTCGGCTCCCGGGACGAAGGGAAGGTCAGACCTGAGCTGGTAGAGCCCCCGGGTCTGCAGCAGCTCGGGGAAGGCGACCCCGGCCGCCTTGACATCGATGGTCACGAGCTCGTCGTTGCTCGGGTCGGGCAGGTCGACGACCTCGACGGCCTCGGGTCCGTCGAGGGAGGAGATGTGGATGGCGCGCATGGGAAATCTCTCGTTGGACGCTGGCTGAGGTGCGGGAAGCGGTTGCCGAGGAGCTTGCGAGGCAAGCGCCTCGAAGGGCCGCGGCTGAGCCTCGAAGCTCGCGGTGCAGAACTGGTGAGATCACGAGCCAAGCGACCTTGTCCGGGGCACCGGCGACTCCGTCATGCCGGGCATGCCCAGGGCGCCGACCTGAGGGATGACCCGGGTGGACGAAGGCAGCTCAGTCGACCCGCAGCTCGGGCGTCGTGAGGCCGAGGGCATTGGTCCACAGCCGGGTGGCGGTCTCGACGAGTTCGTCGACATGGTCTCCGCCTTCGAAGGCGAAGACATCGTGGGCTAGCCGGGCGACCATGCCCGAGAGTGCCTTGGCGGCCATCGACGCCTCGACACCCCGGTCGGCCAGGCCGCGCTGCTGCAGGTCGGAGATCGCCCGGGCGTTGCGGTTGACGAAGGCGGCGGACCGGGCTCGGCGCATCTCCCGGAAGCGGGGATCGACCGCGGCCACCTGCTGGAGGAGGAGATTGAGACGCGCATTGCGCCGGTAGGCCTCGAAGTAGGCTCGGTTGCTCGCCGCGATGATCGCCACGGGGTCGTCCGTGGCCTCGATGCGCCCAGTGCCTGGGTGGAGCATGTCGCTCTGCGCTTCGTGTAGGACCGCGGCGAAGACCTCATCCTTGCTGTCGAACCAGGTGTAGAAGCTGCCGATCGAGCATTTGGCCTCGGCAGCGATGTCCACCAGCCGCGAGTCGACGTACCCGTCGCGCTCGAAGACGGTGCGGGCGGCCGCGATGAGGGCGGCTCGGGTGCGCTGGCCGCGCGCTGTCTGGGGATGGAGGTGCGCCGTTTCGTCACCCAGGAGGACCTGAGGCGGGCGCTGGTGGAGGACGCCGCGTCCCGCTCAG